>DDIL01000143.1:0-63170 GCA_002338515.1 Glaciecola sp. UBA1851
TATGCCCAAAATAAGGGTTAGCAGCTGCATTATTGACCAAAATATCAATACGCCCAAATTCGTTTTTAATATGTTCAAAAATAGCGCCAATTTGGCTCATCTCACCAACATGGCAAGCAAAAGCAGAGGCTTTACCGCCATCAGCAACAATAGAATCAGCTACCGCTTGGCAAGCTTCTATTTTTCTACTTGAAACAATTACGTGCGCGCCTTTCGATGCTAATAATCGCGCAATAGACTCACCAATCCCTCTACTCGCCCCAGTTACCAAGGCAACTTTACCTGTTAAATCAAATAAATCTTTCATATTTTTATCCTTATTCTAAAAAGACAACTGCTGTTAGCTAAATTACCAGCGATTGAATGAACGCCTACGCTTGTTGTTGAAAATTTGATATAGGTGTGACAGTTGTCTGAGGGGGAGACCTTAAAATAAAAGATCGCCAAAGTGTAAATCCATTTACTGGCTCGGACGCTTCATCCATGAAGCGTACGCTTTTATTTTAAGGTCTCCCCCTCAGACAACCATATCAAGAATCAATTTGTTTTAAACACAACACACAAGCATAGGCGCTCATTCAATCGCTGGCACAAAAGTATTAAGCTAACATGCCACCATCTAGTGTGAATGCATGACCATTCATAAAGCTGCTCTCATCAGATGCAAGCCATGCGATACCAGCAGATACTTCACCTACCTGACCCAATCTACGCATAGGACTTGCGCCAACAATAGCTTTCTGTGCTCGCTCATCAATTTTTGCCATGGTATTTCTTACCATAGGTGTATCAATAAAGCTTGGGCACACCGCGTTAAAACGTAAACCTATTTTTGCATATTCCACAGCAGCTGATTTGGTTAGTCCCATTACGCCATGTTTTGATGCACTGTAAGCTGAAATGCTCGGTGAGGAACGAAGCCCAGCTACAGACGCAACATTAATGACATGTCCAGGGCCTTTGCCTGCCATACAAGCAATGGCGGCTCGCATGCAGTGCCACACGCCTTTCAGATTTACCGCAATGTTACGGTCAAAATCATCATCGGATAATTCATGCATGGGCGCAGGATTGTGATCAATACCTGCATTGTTCACCACTACATCTAAACCACCTAAGGTTTCCATAGCATATGCAAATAGCGCTTGAATAGACGCTTTATCGGTTACATCTACTTTATAAAAGTAAATTTCAAATCCGTCTGCTTGGCCTTTTTCCGCTAACTCATTACCCGCTTGTTCATTTAAATCAGCAAGCACAACTTTGGCCCCACGAGACGCTAACAACAAGCCACTATCAGCGCCAATACCTGAGGCACCGCCAGTAATAAGAATGCGTTTATTTGTTACATCAGAAGCTTTATTCATTAATTAGCCTCCACTTTTAGCACTAGCTTGCCAAAATTCTCACCTTTAAACAGCATCATTAATGTGTCTGGGAAAGTTTCAATACCGGTCACAACGTGATCTTTCACTTTCATCTCGCCAGACTGTATCCAGCCAGCAATATCCTTCATTGCAGTAGGATATTCTTTAACATTGTCAAATACCACAATGCCTTCCATACGTGCTCTATTCACCAATAAAGAGAGATAATTTGAAGGACCTTTTACTGGAGTTGTATTGTTGTATTGGCTAATTGCACCACAAATTACAATACGAGCTCTTAAGTTTATTTGTGTCAGAACATCATCAAGAATATCACCGCCCACGTTATCAAAAAATACATCCACGCCTTTCGGGCAAGTCTGTCTTAGCGCTTTTTTAACATTTTCGTTTTTATAATCAATTGCCGCATCAAAGCCTAACTCATTAACTAAAAACTCACACTTCTCTTTACCGCCAGCAATTCCAACTACTCTACAGCCCTTAATGCGAGCAATTTGCCCAACTAGGCCACCAACCGCACCTGCAGCGCCAGACACAACAACGGTTTCGCCTTCTTTTGGCTCTCCACTTTTTAATAGGCCAAAATAACCTGTCATACCTGGCATACCTAATACACCTAAGTAGTATGATAACGGCGCTAATTTAGGGTCGACTTTATGCAAACCAGTACCATCGCTTACTGCATAACTTTGTACACCGTTATAACCACAAACGTAATCACCAACAGCAAACTTATCATGTTTTGACTCAACCACTTTGCCTACGGTTCCGGCTCGCATTACATCACCTATTTGTACAGGTTCAATATACGATTTTGAATCATTCAACCAGCCACGCATAGCGGGATCTAAAGAAATATACTCAACTTTTACTAACATTTGACCATCTTTAATACTCGGCATATCTGTTTCAGTATATTCCCAAGTATCGCTAGTTGGTTCACCAAATGGACGCGCTTTTAAACGCCATTGTTTATTTGTCATTATACTCTCCTTAAAACCAATCAGGTTGCATGCTTGTGCATACATCGTTGTTATTCATCAGTAATTGGATATCCCGCTGAACACTAGGTAATTCCCAATCAATGTAATATTTAGCTGCTTGTATTTTTCCTAAATAAAAATGCTTTTTGCCTTCAGTTGGATTTTGTTTAAGTAATTGCTCTGCCTTGCTGGCTTGGCGTATCCAAATCCAACTAACAACAATACTTGAAAATACATTCATCATAGCTTGTGCATTCCCGCTAAGAGTCGCAGCTTCTTGTGTTTGCATTACCTTACTCAAATGCACCACTACTTCGTGTAAATGGCCTAAATAAGGCACATATTTTTTAACTAATTCTGCTGTTTCAGGCGTTGTCACTTGTTGCAAGTCTTGCTCAACTTCATGTTTTAACGCTTGCAAACCTTGTCCACTTTTTTGCCATAGCTTTCTAAAACTAAGATCAAGTGCTTGAATACCATTTGTTCCTTCGTGTATAGGGTTTAAGCGGTTGTCACGCCAAAATTGTTCTGAATAATATTCACGGGTGTAGCCAGAACCGCCTAACACTTGAATGCCTAAATCGTTTGCTTTTGGTCCATATTCAGAGGGCCATGCTTTTAATACAGGTGTGAGTAAATCTAATAGCTCACTTAAGTTTTGCTTGGTATCTTCGTTTGCGCATGTATTAATTCGGTCGATTAAATGAGAGCCATATAAGCATAGTGCCATGCCTCCTTCCGTATACGCTTTTTGCGCTAACAGCATGCGTTTAACGTCACCATGCAAAATAATGGGGGCAGCAGGATCTTCAGGTTTGTTATTTGGTGGTACGCGCCCTTGAGTACGGTCTTTCGCAAAATCTAACGAATATTGATAGCCTCTGTAGCCAATCATAGCCGCACCAAAACCCACGCCAATTCTGGCTTCATTCATCATCATAAACATGTAACGCAAACCAAAATGCGGCTCACCAACTAAATAACCATGGCAATCGTCATTTTCACCAAATGTTAACGCGGTAGAAGTAGTCCCTCTGTATCCTAATTTGTGCAATAAGCCTGCAAGTTGTACGTCATTTCTTTGCCCTACTTCACCTTTCTCATCTAATCTATACTTAGGCACAACAAACAGCGAAATGCCTTTCACACCAGCGGGTCCCCCTGGTATTTTGGCCAACACTAAATGCACAATATTACTAGACAGTTCATGCTCTCCACCTGATATATATATTTTGCTTCCTTTTAATCGATATGTGCCATCATTTTGTGGTGTTGCTGTTGTTTTGATATCTGCAAGTGAAGAACCTGCATGAGGCTCTGTTAATGCCATGGTGCCCGTAAACTCTCCCGTTAACATGCGTGGCATAAACGACTCTTTGAGTTCACTATTTGCAAAATGTGATATTACATTCACTGCAGCCGAGGTTAAAAATGGATAGGCTGTAGTAGACGGATTAGCTGCCATGAAATAACCAGATACCGCTGTCATAACGGTTTCAGGTAGTTGCATACCGCCATCCTCAAAATCATATCGACCAGCAATAAAACCAGATTCTCTAAATGCATCAAACGCGACTTTCACGTCATCAATCATGCTGACTTTTTTACCATCAAATTTTGGCTCGTTTTTATCGGCAATATGGTTATGAGGTAAAAATAAATTAGTCGCCATTTTGTTTGCAGTATCAAGCACTGCATCAAAGGTTTCATGATTATGCTCAGAGAATTTTTCATGCTTACATAAAGATTCCACATCAAGCACGTCATAAAGTTGAAACGGTAGTTCAAAATCGTGAATAAGAGTATCAGCCGCCATTTTTTCCTCACTAAATAAACATTGGTCGTAGTTAATGTACGAATAATGTTAATAGTAGTTTAAATTTTTGGTGATTAGCATTGTCATTTATGACAATATATATGCGAATTCAGACTCAAATTCATCACGCTAATACATCATAATAAGTATGATAACTACTAGGTCATGTTGTTCTTTATGCAGTGTTTTGAACCGCGTTAATTATTGAAACGCGTTATGTTTTAAGCGAGCTGTGTGTCCAGTAGTTGCGTTACGTAATGATGTAGCCAAAGCTACAGGCTACCAATATAAAACAATGTAAAATTATTTGGCTCTATTCGCTTTAATTGTTGCTTCATAATTTGCAACTTAAAAACATTAACTTACCAATACACGCCATTCGAAAGCTTCGAATTCATGGATGAATTCGCAGAGCGCCCATGGATGGGTTTACAGCGTCTTTCGAATGGCGTGTATTGGTGACTTAATGAGCGATTTATAAACAAACAACAATTAACGCGAATAGAGTCAATTATTTAGTGAGGGTCGGTTTGTTGTTTAAATGCAAATTTATATTCTTAATTATTTTTAAAATTAACAGTGAAGAACTATGCCCTATTACAAGCCTTTTAACATTATCATCTTAGGTTTTGATGGCGCGCTTGGCAGCGCCTTAATCGGTGCTTTAGATTTATTTTCTTTTACAGGGGTAAGTTGGCAGCGTTTCAATAATGAAGATGTTGCGCCTCGTTTTAACGTTCAAATAGCCAGCCTACATGGTCATTCCATACGATGTAGCAATAGGCTTGTTATTGAACCACACATTAATTTGCAAGACGTTGAATCCTGCGATTTATTGCTTATCCCCACTATCGGCGATTCAATTGAAAAAATATTGAAACAAACAACAAACTTAATCCCGCATATTTTACGATTACATAAAAAAGGCAGTGATATCGCTAGCAACTGCAGTGGTGCCTTTTTGTTAGCAAATACTGGATTATTAGATGGTAAAACCGCGACCACTCACTGGGGTTATGCTAAAAAGTTCGTACAAGATTTTCCAACAGTGCAGCTTGAAGCCAATAAATTAGTCACTCATTCGGATAATTTATTTTGCGCCGCAGGTGGCAGTGCATTTTATGATTTAGGATTAATGTTAATTGAGAGATATTGTGGACGAGATGTGGCAAGTGAAGTAGCCAAAACACAAGTCATTGATGTTCGAAAGCGCATTCAATCAAACTATGCCAATGTTAAAATGTATAAAAGTCATAATGACGAACTAATCAAACAGGTTCAGGAATATATTGAAGAGAATTACTCAGCTAACCTAAACGTTAGTAGTTTATCTGCCCATTTCAATGTGATACCTCGTACCCTTAATCGCCGATTCCAAACTAGTATGCAAATGCGCCCTATTCAATACATTCAACATGTTCGCATTGAACAAGCTAAACGTCTTTTAGAAAATGGCGATTGTAATATTAAATCATTGGCAACTGAAGTGGGTTATGAAGACGCTAGCTCGTTTAATAGACTTTTCAAAAAAACGACCCAACTAACACCTAAAGAATACCAACAAAAGTGCTATAGATTATAACGCAGGTTTTCACAACTCATTCAGTAGCTGGTTATCCTGCCGCAATGAGAGAATTGATTTTAAATATAGGATGGATTGGCGGGAAATCCCCCCGCCAATAAAACTTACTTAATTGCTGCGCTAATATCGGGCTCGGTGCCTTCATTATTTGTCATTTGATTATTCTTCTTTTTCCCTTTAAATACACCTTTAATGTCATCCAATATTAAGTAAAGTGATGGAATTAATAGTAAGGTAATAACAGTTGCAAACAAAATGCCAAATGCTAACGAAATCGCCATTGGGATCACTATTTGAGCTTGTAAGCTTTTTTCAAACATTATGGGTAATAACCCCATAAATGTAGTGAGTGATGTTAAGACGATAGCACGGAAACGCTCAGTACCAGCTTGCAACACAGAGTCAATTAAACTCCTTCCCTGTTTTCTCGCTCGATTAACAAAATCGACCATAATCAAACTGTCGTTTACTACTACACCAGCTAAAGCAATAATCCCCAATATTGATAACACAGACACAACTTTTCCAAATACGATGTGACCGACTATTGCACCCACTAAACCAAAAGGAATAACCGACATAATAATGAGAGGCTGAGAATATGACTTCAAAGGAATGGCCATTAACGCGTATATAGTTAATAATGCGAATAAGAAGCCTTGAAGCAACGACACTCTAGATTCAGCCTGTTCCTTAGAATTCCCCTCTAAACTTGAGCTCACTGCTGGATATTTTTTCAATAGCTCAGGTATCACTGTTTTCATGACATCTTGTGCTACTTCGTTAGGATCAACTATGTCTGGATTGACTGCACTAGTTACAGTAATAGAACGCGACCCGTCCACCCGAACGATACTTGCATAACCTTCACCTAGCTTTATATCTGCAACCTGATTAAAAGGTACATCGTCGCCGTTTGGCGCGCGAATTCGCATAGTTTCAAGATTACCGATTGAGTTTCTCTCTTCTTTTGGATAACGAATCATCACTTTTACTTCTTCGTCATCACGCAGAATGCGTTGAGCTTCTGCACCATAAAAACCATAGCGAACTTGCTGCGCTAGCTGCGAAAGACTTATACCTAAGGCTTCGGCTTGTGATTTAACTTGAAGCTGAATTTCATCACTTCCACCACTAAATGAATCATTCACTTCACTCACGCCAGTGTAGGCTTCTAAATAATCTTTCAGTTCATTCGTTACTGCTTCCAAGTCGTCAATATTATTTGAGCTAAATTGGAAGGCTATATCAGATCCACCGCCTGGGCCCCCTTCACTCCCTATGCTCAACGAACGTACGCCAGGAATTTCTTGGATCATGTCACGCCAAACATCTTTTATTTGGGTATCATCCAATTCCCTATTTTCGCCTTTCGTTAATTCTATCAATAGCCGACCGCCTAACGGGCCTGAATCAAAGGCAATGTAATGCTTAATCACGGCTGAACCTGTATCTTCAATAATCTTTTGATTCATTTTCTCTGCAGACAATTTAAGTTCGGTAATCGCTAAATCACGCTGTTTTAACGATGAACCCGCCTCCATGTCAACCGTCGCGGTAATGAAGTCTGAAGGAATAGTAGGGAAGAATACAAAACGCACCATACCACCAGCAAACAAGCCTATTACAACTATAAAAACAGCCAGAAAAGAAGCCAAAGTGGTATATCGATTGCGAGCACACAATTCTAGAAATGGGGCATATTTATGCTGAATAAAATGGTTTAATTTAACATTCATCGTTTCCCGAGCACGCTGAAAGAAATTAGCATTATTTCTATCGTAAGGCTTCACTTTCATATGAGCCAAATGGGCAGGTAATATCAGTTTTGATTCAACTAATGAAAACACTAAGCATAAAATAACGACTAGCCCAATGGTTTTCCAAATAATACCAAAAGTACCGCTTACCATTAGCATGGGAGAGAATGCGGCTATAGTAGTTAGTACACCAAACGTTGCTGGCATGGCGACTTTCTGTACGCCTCGAATAACGTTATCAATGCTATGCCCTTTCCTATCCATTTCGGTGTAGGCCGATTCCCCCATTATAATGGCATCATCAACAACAATACCTAACACTAATATAAAACCAAATAGACTAAGTAAGTTAATGGATAGCCCTATTCCTTCCAAAGGCATAAACATCAATGTCCCCAAGAAGCATACTGGCAATCCTACCATCACCCAAAAAGCTAGCTTAATTTTTAAGAATAAAGATAACACCAAGAAAACCAGTAATGCGCCCATTGCCATGTTTTCTATCATCATGCTTAAACGGTCAGCCAAATAAAATGAGGAATCGCCCCATGTTGCTGCTGTTATATTGTCTGGAAATTCGTCACGTTTTTTATCTAGGTATTCGTTAACTGTTTTAGAAATTTCCAACGCATTTTGGTCACCCACTGCATTAACACGAATGCTAATTGCAGGTTTACCATCAAAAAGTGCAAAATTGTTATCTTCTACAAACCCGTCGTTTATTGATGCAATATCACCAATAAGCAAGCGTGTGCCGTCTGTTCTGTTTATAAGCGGTATTTTAGCAAAATCCCACGCGTTGTATGCTTGGCCTTTTGCACGAAGCAGAAAATCACCGTTTTCAGAACGAATCGAACCACCTGGAATATCAATAGAGGTTCTGCGTACAGCGTTAACAATATCTTCGAAGGTTAAATCATACGCCTGAAGTTGCGTTTCAGATATCTCGATTGAAATTTCAAAGTCTCTTGCACCTGTTACAGATACATCTGACACACCGGGCAAATTGGCAATTTCGTCACGCATTTCCTTGGTAACGTCTTTAAGTTCTCTTTCTGTGGCATCACCAAATACAGATACCCACAATACACTTTGCTGAGGCTTTATTCTGTAAACAACCGGCTTTTCAGTGTTTGCAGGAAAGGTACTGATTGCATCAACTTGCACTTTCACTTCATCAAGTAAGTCTTGTACATCGTAACCGTCTTCAACCTCAATTGTAACCGTGCCTAAGCCTTCCCTTGCATTAGAAGTTAGCTTGTCAATTCCCTCTAAGTCTTTAATTGCCTCTTCTATTCTTAATATGACGCCCTCTTCCACTTCTTGAGGCGCGGCGCCTAAATATGGCACTTGAATACTGATGATATTTAAAATAAATTGTGGGAAGGTTTGTTTTTGAACCTTAAGAATGCCAAAAACACCGCCAAAAATAATGCCTATCATTAATAGGTTTGCTGCAACACTATTGCGCGCAAACCAAGCAATTAAGCCTTTGTGCGTGTCTATATGGTCACTCATATACTAACCTCATTACTAGTGTCGTCTTCGCTTGAAATGGGTTTTGTAGGTTCATCGTCAGTAAATCTAACTGGCATTCCATCGTATGGGGTAGAAATAGCGCTCATTACCACTTTATGGTTAAGATTTAGCCCTTCTCGAATATAAACAAAATCTTCATCAGCGCGCATAACATCCACATCGTTAATACGCACTTTATTATCTTCATCAACGGTTAACACCGTGCCGTCTAAACGCATAACATAACGTGGAAGTTTAACAATATTGTCCGCCTTTACTCCACTAATGGCTGCGCTCACAAAGCGACCAAACTTTAAGTCAGAATCATGATTACTTTGATTTAAATTATAAGGGTCTTGCACTTCTACAACAGCAAAAATTACGCGCCTTGCTTCGTCTAATACCGCTTCATCGCGTACTAATTTACCTTGCCAAAAATGGCGTTTCCCAGCCACATCTGCGCTAAGCTGAACGGTAGGTTGGTTGTCATCTAAGTCTTCTAAAAATGCAATATCGTTATCCGTTAAGGGGAGACGTATTTCAGCAACATCAGTCGCAAACACTTCTCCAACCTGCCCACCTAAACCTATAAATTGGCCTAAATCGACATTTCTAGACCTCACAAGCCCATCGTATGGTGCGCGTATTAATGTTCTAGATAAATTTCTTTTCGCGCGCTCTAAATTTGCTTGCGCGCCTTTTAAATTGGCTTTTTCTCGCGCTAGTTGTGGCTTTCTTAAACCAAGCGATGGCGGTGTGCCGCTATTCACTGAACTCCACTCTTGTTCAGCTACTCGTCCTCTTGCTATTTCTTCATCAAGTGCGGCCTGTGCTCTAGCAAGTTCAGCTTCTGCTAATAATAAGTCAGTTTGATAATCGTCGCTTTCTAACTCTACTAATACATCGCCCTTTTTAAAAAATCCGCCTTGATTAAAGTTGTCGGCAATATTCACTACGCGCCCACTTACTTGAGTGCTAAGCATTGTTCTATTTTTGGGCTGAACCGCACCTTGTGCGTATACCAAAAACTCAATATTTTCAGAAAAGATTGGCTGGGCATCAACTAAAAATGCTTTCGTTTCTACTTCCTTTTTTTCAGGATCAGGTTTTAAACTAATCATCACTACTAAAGCAACTATAGCAGCTATAATGATAAAAATAGGTAAACCAACCTTACGGATCCCAGCACTCATAAACGTTTGTCTCTTCTTAATTCTCAATTCTGTCCATTATACGAAAATAAACACCTATTGGACTAGCAATGAAAACCAAACACTGTCAAGAATGCGTGGTTTAATTGTGTCAATTTGTAACAAACTATAAGTAATTGAAATTATTTTAGGATTCAACCTAACTTGCGGCGCTTACCTGTTTGAACGAAAAGTAATCATTATTAGCAATTTTTAAGTTTTAATATTAACCTGACATTATCGAACTAGACATTCCATTTGTTTAGCCAAGTAATGATATGTAGCAACTTTTTACACTTAACTATTAAAATTTTTAGCCCGAAATTTATTCGTGTTTTTATAAAAGATATACATTGAATAGAGTTGCATACAAAATAAAAAGAACAATTATGACAAACAAAAATACAATTAAAGACAAGTATCACAAGCTTATTGAAACACCTGAAATGCTCGATTATGGCGTTTATTTACAATGTGATAAATTACTGAGTTGCCAAAAACCCATTGCTGATTTAGCTACTGCTGATGAAATGCAATTTCAAATATTGCATCAAGTTGAAGAGCTATGGATGAAGTTGATCTGTTTTACATTAGTAGACATTTTAGACTATATGGAAAAAGGTGAGCATCACCGAGTAGTCACGTTGTTCTCAAGAGTGCATAAATTACAAATCATGATGGTTGATCAGTTAGCTGTGCTAGAAACCATGTCGCCTAAAGAATATCAGCAAATTCGCCTTCAATTAGGCAATGGCAGCGGACAAGAATCTCCTGGGTTTAGAACATTATTAAAACTACCGACCGAATTATGGGATAGTTTTAACAAGTACTATTTAAACAACGGAGACATTTCAATTACACAAATTTACGACTCTGAATATTGTCATGATCATAAATACGCAGTAGCAGAGGCAATGATCGAATTTGACGAGCAATTACAACTATTTAGGTGGCGTCATTTATTTCTAATTCACCGCTCAATTGGTTTGGGCTCTAAGTCGTTAAAAGGCCGGCCAGTAGAATTACTGCAACAAGGCGCGGCTAAGCGATTTTTCCCTCAGTTATGGGAAATAAGAAATCAAATGACTGACAAATGGGGCGGAGAATATGGCAAAGTACGCCCTTCTATAAGCAATCCTCATAAGTCAGAATAGTATGAATTTGAAATACTTATTCGATGTTCCTGATGGTGTTTATGCGTTGTCACATTCAGTGGGAGCATGCACGAAATCTGCTCAACTCGCATTGCAAAAAGATTATATTGAACCTTGGCAACAATATGGTGGTGACGCTTGGCCACAATGGATAGGCGCTATTAATGAATTTTGTACCAGCGTGGCAAACGTTATACATGCTAAGCAAAGTGAAATTTGTCCACAACCTCACTTGGCCGCTGGTTTTCATGCATATCTAACGGCTATTTGTAAACAGTCGAATATAGCAAGTGAACAAACAATTTTAATGCATCAAGATGCGTTTGCTTCTATGGGTTTTGTTGTGCAAGGCATGGCATCAACTTACAACATTAAATTAGCCTTAGTTGAAGGCGATCCAAATAGCATGGCTACATGGAAGCAATATTTAGAGAAAGGGAGCGTATTGGCTTGTTTGTTTACCCATGTTCATTCTAACACTTCTGTTAAATCTAACATCACTGAGCTAGTCAATTTAGCAAAGCAATACAATGCACGTACAATGGTAGATATTGCACAGTCTATTGGAATTGTTGAAATTGATATGAAAAAATGGGGTGTTGATGCGGCATTTGGCTCTTGCGTTAAATGGTTATGTGGAGGGCCAGGTGCTGGATTCATGTATATTAATCAAACAAATCTTAAAAGTTTAGAGCCAGATCCCGTAGGATGGTTTTCCCATGAAAATCCATTTGAATTTGATATAAATCATTTCAAATATGCAGATACTGCTATGCGATTTTGGGGCGGTACGCCAAGCATTGCACCTTATGTAATGGCCAAGGCGTCGATTAATCAAATGCTAAGCATTGGCTTACCCAAATTAGTTACGCATAACTTAAATTTAAAAACAATGTTACTTGATGAGTTAACTAGTAATAAAACAATCAAACCATTGCAATATAGGGCTTCACAGCTAGGTGGAAGTCTCTGTTTATGTCCTTTAGACATTGAAACAACCTCACTTGCTTTAGATAAATACAATGTAAAATATGACCGTCGCGATGAGGTTATTCGTATATCTTTGCATATATTCAATACACAAGAAGATGCTGAAATAATTGCTTCTTGTTTTAAATAATAGATGTTTGGTGAGGCTATGAAAAATAATATTCAAAACTAGGGGCTGTTGACTTTTAGTATATAAATTTTGTTAGCTCTATATGTGCGTCACGACCGCGGCGCTTGCCTGGGGTTGAATTAATTCTGCATCAAAAATACATACAGCAAAGATAAACAGGCCCTAGCTTAATCAGTAGACCACTTTTCTCCAGCTTTAATATCGCTATCTTTTGCTTCGACCCATTGTTCATTTCCATTTATATCAATTTCCTTTTTCCACAATGGCACGTCGTTTTTTAATCTGTCCATTAAAAATTGGGCTGCGTCAAATGCAGCCTTTCGATGAATGCTACTAACTCCAACAAATACAATTTGTTCATTGGCCGCCAAGTAACCTACTCTATGAATAAGCACAACATAACCAATATCAAATTTAACTTTAGCTGTACTCACTAAATTTTGCATAGCGAGTTTTGTCATAGCTGGATATTGCTCTAACTCTAATGCTTTTAGAGATTTAGTTTTAGAGAAATCGCGAACAATGCCTGTAAAGGTCACGACAGCACCATACTTCGCCTCAGTGTTTGCAGGGTTATGTAGCAAAGAATAGCAATCGGCCTGACTGAAGTTTTCTGTTTGGACACTTATATGATCCATGTCTAGCCACCTGTTACTGGAGGAAAAAATGCAACTTCGTCTCCACTTTTTACAGGATTAGAGAAATCCGTCAGGGTTTGATTAACGGCACATAAACATGGTTGAGTATTAGATACTAACTCCCACTTTGGGTAATCCTTGGCAATTTCATCAGCAATATCGCTTACCGTTTTTATATTATCTGCGTTAATTACTAATTCGCTAACACCCAATACGTCTTTAATTTGTGCAAAAAAAAGTACCTTAATCATTCATTATCTGCCTTCCATAGCCCTGTTTTACCACCCTTTTTCTCGAGTACTCTTACCCCTTCAATACGCATACTAGGGTCTACTGCTTTACACATATCAAAAACAGTCAATGCCGCAATTGACACAGCGGTTAGCGCTTCCATTTCAACGCCCGTTTTACCTGACAATTTGCACAAGCTTGTTATATGTATACGATTTTCAGATGCTTGTAATTCAAAGTCCACTGCAACTTTTGATAGGGCTAAAGGGTGACACAACGGAATAAGGTTTGAGCACTGTTTTGCCCCTTGTATACCAGCTATGCGAGCCACACTCAGCACATCACCCTTAGCCATATGTTGTTGGTTAACTTGCTCAAGCGTATCGGCCAACATGTATACATACCCTTCAGCAATCGCTTCTCTTACCGTTTCCTGTTTAGGTGAAACATCAACCATGTTGGCATTGCCTTGCGCATCTAAGTGCGTAAAGGTCATAGATTACTCCCGTTAATTTAGGTGTTGTGTAAAATGACCGACGAAATTACAGGGTTTATGACTGGAATCTAACTGGTCTTTTAGTATTCCATTCCACGCTGTTTTGCATGCACCTGTCGAACCTGGCATACAGAAGATGCCTGTATGATTCGCTATTCCAGCAAAGGCTCGAGACTGGACGGTGGATGTACCAATTTCTTGATAGGACAAATATCTAAACAATTCACCAAACCCTTCAACGTCTTTATCAAATAACACGCTTAACGCTTCTGGTGTAGAATCGCGCGTGGTGAAGCCAGTTCCACCGGTTACCAAAATGGCATTTATGTTTGTATCTGCAATCCATGCAGATACAACCGCGCGTAATACGTATACATCATCCTTAACGATATCTTTTGCAACAAGATGGTGCCCTGCTTCTTCAACTGCTTTTTGTAATAGATGCCCAGAAGTATCATTTTCATCTGTTCTTGTGTCAGAAACGGTTAAAACGGCAATATTTAATGCGGTAATACTCAAGTAAATTCTCCTAGTAATTTTATAAATTCTATATCATTTAAGCAGTCTTATACCACTATATAAAACAAATGAAATAATCACCTCGTGTGTTCTTATTTTTAATCGTATTATCGATTCGATAGTCAAAATAAAAAACAATACAGATTTGATAAACTATAGACATAATAGGAATTATATTCTTGCTGTTTGGTAAGTGTTGTTTTTAGTTATTTTCAACCAATAAAATTAAAAGGTTGTTTTTATGACAAGATTTTCATATTTTGAACGACACAACCTATCGTATTTAAATCAATAAAATTCAAGTTGGAATAATAACATGATTGACAATTGTAGTAAGCCCGAATTACTTCCTGTAGATAAGGCTGTCACCAACATCATTGAAGCCATCAAACAGCAACCTATTTCCTTGAAAATTGAAAGCATAACCTTAGACCAAGCTGTAAATCGTATTCTTGCCACGGATATACTTTCCAAGCTAGACGTTCCACCCACAGATAATGCAGCAATGGATGGATATGCTTATATTCATGCAAATTTAGATAGTAGTGATACATTAAGCCAAGTCGGTACTGCTTTTGCGGGAAATGCTTATGAATCTGATATTCATGACGGTGAATGCATAAGAATAATGACAGGAGCCCCTATACCAAAGGGAGCAGACACAGTTATTATGCAAGAAGAAACAAAACGGCTTGATAATAACAAAATACAATTTCTAAAAACAAAACCCATTGGTAATAACGTGAGAAAAGCGGGGGAAAGTATCCAAAGCGGTAGTATCGTTTTACATAAAGGAACTAGGTTGACCCCCGGTAAAATCGGATTACTAGCCTCTTTAGGCGAAGTAAACATTCAGGTATACAAGCAGATTAAAATTGGTGTATTAGCTACTGGTGACGAACTGGCCTATGCAGGTGAACCGCTTTCAAGCGGTCAAATTTATGAAAGCAATCGCATGGCAATCATAACGCTGCTCCAGCAATTTGGGGCAAACGTCATTGACTACGGAATAGTAAAAGATGATCTAACGTCAATCTCTCAAACCATGCTTCAAGCGGATAAAGAGTGCGATGTGGTTATCAGTAGTGGTGGCGTTTCTGTTGGTGATGCAGACTATGTAAAAGATGTACTTAATAATATTGGGCAAGTTGGCTTTTGGAAGGTGGCTATTAAACCTGGAAAACCTTTTGCCTTTGGTAAACTTTCCAACTCTTGGTTTTGTGGCTTACCAGGTAACCCAGTATCTTCGTTTGTGACTTGTCAGTTGCTTGTTTTGCCTTTGATTTGTGAGCTACAGAATGAAATTACCACGCAGCGAGAGCCCATAACAGCAATCGCATTAAAAGACATTCGAAAAAAAGTGGGAAGAAAAGATTATCAAAGAGGTGTTTATTATGTAACTGAAGCTGGCCAAATCCAAGTTGAGCCAAATGGACCACAGGGATCTGGGATTATGACATCCGTTGCCAATGCCAATTGCTACATTGTGTTAGATATACAACAAGGTAGTGTACAAAAGGGTGAAACAGTTAGAATATTACCCTTTGAATTTACCTATCACTAGGAACTTTTTACCATTGCTTATTGATGAATAAAACACTAATCTGTAGGTGAAATATATTTTAATACTCCGAGCTTTATTTCCTAACCTCTCAATTTGAATATGGAAATATCGCCTCAAACTGAAATTTAGTTTGAAAGGGTTGGAAGAGAAATTAACCAGCCTCCCGAAAGCAAATGAATTAACTATTGCTTTAACTTGGAAAGGTGTAAAACATGTTACAAGATAAATTTGGAAGGCGTTTCCACTATTTACGCCTGTCTGTCACCGATGTGTGCAACTTCAAGTGCACATATTGCTTACCCGATGGATATAAAGGGTCTGATCGCTCTTTTTTAACCATGCCTGAAATAGACACCATAACGAAAGCGTTTGCTGGTTTAGGTACTTCCAAAATTCGTATAACCGGTGGCGAGCCTTCATTAAGAAAAGATTTACCTGAAATTATTGAAAAGTGCGCGTCTGTAGAAGGTATTAAACACGTTGCAATGACAACCAATGCTTATAAGCTTGAGCGTGATGTCTTTGATTACCAAAAAGCTGGCCTTAATTCTTTAAATATAAGTATCGATAGTTTTAATCCACACATATTCAATAGCATTACAGGTCACAATAAACTAGACAGCATATTAAAGGGTATTGAAAGCGCACTAGAATTAGGCATAAAAGTAAAAGTAAATGCAGTTTTAATGAAGCAATACAACGGTAATGAAATGTCACGTTTCTTGAAATGGATTAAAGACAAACCGGTTACCTTACGATTTATCGAGCTTATGCAAACCGGCGATAACGCTACATTCTTTGGTCAAAACCACGTTTCTGGTGAACCCATAAAAAAACAGTTAATTGATGCAGGATGGGTTCAAACAATTAGAGGTAAAGCAGCCGGTCCTGCTCAAGAGTTTCAGCATCCTGAATATGCAGGCAAAATTGGATTAATTATGCCTTACAGTGAAGATTTTTGCGCTAGCTGCAATAGGTTGCGCATTAGCTCAACCGGCAAACTGCATCTTTGCTTGTTCGCAGACCAAGGCATTGATATCAGACCATATATGGTTAACTCAAATCCAGAAGAACTTCAGCAAGCATTAATAGCAAACCTTTCAAACAAAACTGCGACGCATTACTTGCATGACGGGTATACAGGAGCAACTAAACATTTAGCTATGTTAGGGGGGTGAATAGGTAGCACTGTCGCATAGATAAACAACAACGTAAAACATTTGGTATTCATCTCGGCTTACGAGAGCATTTTAATTGTAGACTCAGGTCGCACCAACTAATATCACCAAACGTGAGGCATTTAAGCTGTTACTGCTTACCACGCATTGAAGAACACACCACTGCAATAATTACAAAGCTTAATGACATTTTAAGCGCCGTCAATACGGTTAACATTAATGCATCCTTTACTTCAACTGAAATTTCAACATCACCAATGTAATAATGCACCATTAAGTTCACCATACTCATTCCAAAAAGATTACCGACTGTACGCGATAAATTCATAGACGCTGAGGCAATGCCCACTTCATTTCTGCTCACCGCTCCCATAATGGCATTATTATTAGGCGTGGAAAACAAACCGAAACCCACACCAATTAACAATAACGCACTGCCTATTTGAATACCTGAAGATGCCATACTAAGTTGGTTTAAAAGAAGAAAACCAAACGCCACAATCACGCAACCAATAGTTGCAACTACACGAGGTTCAAAATTATCTGATAACCTCCCAGCAAAAGGTGCCACTATTGCCATTGCAAGCGCTTGCAGTAACAATACGTTACCAGCCTGAGCAGGAGAATACCCTTGAATGTATTGCAAATATAAACTTAGTAAAAACAATATGGCAAAATTACTGCCATACATAAAAAATGAGGTAGTTAAAGACAAGCTAAACACCCTACTCTCTTTAAACAATTGCACTCTGATTAAAGGCTGGCGGCTTTTACTCTGGTGCATTACAAAAATAATTAAACTTATAAATGCAATAGCTGTTAGCACTTGCCCCATAAAGCTACGTAAATCACTTAATCCATAAACTAAGCAAACCGTAAAACAGGCAAAAAGTGCCGTACCTTTGAAATCAAACTTGCCTGGTGTGTCATGTTTCCACTCATCTTTTAAATAAACATGAATAAACATAATTAACGCAACAACAAGAGGAACTTGGAAGTAGAAAACGGCTCGCCAATTAAACAGTTCGGTTAAATATCCTCCCATTGCTGGCGCGAGGGTTAATCCTATATAAACACAAGCGGCAACTGTACCTAGTGCGCTCCCTCGTTTACTATCAGGTACTACCGAACTAACAATGGCTACGCCTGTACCAAAAATCATTGCACCTGCAACACCTTGTATGAACCGCCAAAAAAGTACCATATCAATATGGTTAGCCATTCCGCAGAATAAGGCCGCTACAGCATTTAGCGCTAAGCCCCAAACATATATCTTTTTACGACCATACATATCAGCTAGTTTGCCAGCCGGGAGCATAAAGGCGACGCTACTTAGAATATAAATAGTGGGTAACCAACTAACTTTTACTGCCGCAGCTTGTAAATCGAGTGCTAAAGAAGGAATAGCAACATTAACAGCGGCCATACCCATTGGCGCAATTAGATAGCCTGAGCAGACCGCAATAAGGGCAATAAGCGATTTGTCTAATGGTTTAATAGTTTATTACCACGTTAAGCGTTCACCGCTTGTATGCACAAACATGCCTGTTGAAGACATATCTAATTTCTGCATTTGCGTTATTAGCCCCACGGCGGCTTCATCTGCTTCTATTAAACCATTACCATGTGTCATATCGGTTCGAACGTACCCTGGATGCAATAACGCAAGGGCGATTTTTTTAGGAGCTAAGTCTATACTTAAACATTTTCCAAGCATATTCACTGCAGTTTTAGACACTCTATAAGCATAGTTATTTGAACTTGTATTGTCGTCAATAGAACCCACTCTTGAGCTTACTATGCCTACTTTACTGCCAGCTTTTAGCCTACTTTCTAAGGCTTGTATAGTTCTTAGTGGACCAAGCGTATTCACATCAAAATGAAGTTTCATTTCATCTAAACTGACGTTTGGATAGCTATCTGAATGCAAAATACCGGAATTATGAATAAGAATATCGATATGCTTGATATTAAGTTGTTCAGCTATAGTATTGACACTTGCTTGATCAGTTACATCAATGTTTTCTATCACATCACAATTAATTGCATTAAGTTCGCTACTCGCTTGTCTGCAGACCGCTGTGACATGATTGCCTGAGCTGACATACTGTTTACAAAATTCTAAGCCAATACCTCTGTTTGCTCCAATTACAACAACATTTAATGACATAATAACTCCTTTGAATAGATTATCTTACAGTAATGCACAACTAAGTATATCAAACATAGATTATCGAATATTAATAAACTGAATTTGGTATAAGAAATGTTCAGACTTGGAATTTATCGTGGTAATTTACAGTTATATGGAGAATAAACAAGAAATTAAAGGCAAGTTTGTATAGAGACTTGGGATTATTTAATTAAGAATCTTACTAAAGAACTTGGTTGATTAATTACAGATAGAAAATCGTCAAATGGCATGGGTTTATAAAAATAGTAACCTTGAATATTTATTTCTTGCTCAGTACTTAACTCTGTGAGTTTTTCAATTTGTTGATGTGTTTCTACACCCTCAACTACAGTTTCAAGGCTGAGTGAATTTGCCAATCCCAGAACGGATCTAACTATTCCCACATCTTTTTGATCTTTAGCAATATTTATGATGAACGACCGATCAATTTTTAATTCGTCTACAGGAAATGATTTAAGGTAACTTAGTGAGGAATAGCCCGTACCAAAATCATCTATGGATAGTTTTACTCCTAATATTTTTAAATCCTTGAGTTTTTCAATACTCGCCTGTACTTTATCCATCATAAAGCTTTCAGTTATTTCAAGTGTAATTTGACATGGGTCGATGCTTGAGTTTGCAATAATTCGCTTAACTCTATCGATATAGTCATCTTGACAAAATTGTTGTCCCGATACATTAACGCTAATACTTGTTTTTTTGTGTTGCAACGTTTTATTTATTATTTGAAGAGACTCACAGACTTTATTTAAAACAAAATCACCTAATTCTATAATTAACCCATTTTCTTCTGCTATTGGAATAAATTCAGTTGGCGGTATAGTTCCTAGCTCTTTCGAGTCCCACCTTAACAATGCCTCTGAGCCGTTTATAATACCGCTATGTATGCCTACTTTGGGTTGGAAATATATTTCAAATTCTTTAGTCTTTAATGCATTTCGCATGCATTGTTCAAACTTTAATGGATTATCCACCCTTATTCTATTGTCATGCTCATAAACTTCATAGTTGCCTGGTCCCTTAGCTCGAGCATTATGCAAAGCAATATCCGCATTTTTCATTAATAAATTAAGATCTTTGCCAGAACTAGGAAACACAGCAATTCCGACGCTAGCCGTTATAACCACTTCATAATCTTTCAATTTAATTGGTGTAGCAATAGAATGTGCAATGCGGCGGCATAAATTAATAGCGTCAAACTCTGTTTTTAAATTTGGCATGACAAGTGAAAACTCATCACCACCAATGCGCGCAATATTTTTCGAAAGATCTAACGTTTGATTTCTTGTTACCACATCATACTTTCTGACGTTTGCGCTGAATTTATTCGCTATATGCTGTATTAATTCGTCTCCCTTTATGTATCCCAAACACTCATTAATACGTTTAAAATTATCTAAGTTAAATATAGCCACAGCAAAAAAAGTATTTGTGCGCTTCGAAATTTCAAATAGAGAAGTTGATTTTTCTTCAAATAATTGGCGATTGGGTAAACCAGTCAAAGAATCAAAATACGCAAGGTTTTTTAACCTTTCCTGCGAATTCTTTAATGATAATAGATTGTCTCTATTTTTGAGCATATATTTAATTCTGTGGGGTATCATGCTCCAATTAATTGGCTTTGCAAGAAAGTCAGTTGCACCACATTCAAATGCTTTAGCAATAGATTCGTGGTCATCAGCCCCTGTTATCATTAAGATGGGGATATCTTTACCATGCGATTGATTTCTTATTGCTTCACACACACCAAACCCGTCTAAATTAGGCATGTTTACGTCTAGTAATATAATGTCTGGTATGTTTAGTCGAAAACGTTCAAGCGCAATCATACCGTCTTCAGCTAGTTCAACTATATAATCATTCGACTCAAGCATTTGTTGCATGATAAACAAATGAGATTTGTCATCATCACATACAAGTACGGTTGTTTTGATAATGAATTCAGACATATTCTTCACTTTCTAGGAAGCTAACAATTTCAGTAAAGGTCAACTCAGCGATTTGATTTAGCTTTGAAAGTATTACATCTTTTTGCGTTAAATCTTCTAAAGTTTCAATATCGTTTAATAAATTAACTAAGCCTACAGCTCCAGCATTCCCTGATACCGACTTTAACGCATGAGCAATGTTTGCAAGTTCTTTGTTAGTCGTTGCAGCTTGCATGTCGGGCAGTTTGTTTTTGATATCACTTTTCAGAGTGTCGAACACAACTGTATAAAGAGGTTTATTCAACTCTCGCTCTATATCAAGTAAAGTTGAAATCGCGACAGTATTTATCAATTCTAAGTTAAATTCATGTGCTTCGGTATTTTGCTCACAAATTTTTAAACCTGAATTTGCATCGTTGAATTTATCTGATTCATTACTAGAAAGTGAATCAAGATTTGACTGAATATATTCTGGAACATGCTTTTTCAATGTTTTAAGCATTTGTTCGCCGGAAAATGGTTTAACCATAAAGTCATCCATTCCCGCTTTTAAACATTCGCTTCTGTATGACTCGCCAGAACCTGCAGTAAGCGCAATAATTTTTGAAGGTAATTCTTGTACTGATATTTGATGCTGACGAATATATTGAGTTGCCGTGTAGCCATCCATAATAGGCATATGACAATCCATAAATATTAGGTCATAACGTTTGTTCATTGCCATTTTAAGTGCAATTTCACCATTTTCAGCCAACTCTGCATTAGCGCCTAGCATAGTTAATATACTTGAGGCTACTTCTTGGTTAGCTATTGAATCATCTACCACTAAAATATCCGCATGTATTTTATTCGTTTCACCAAATGCCAAAGCATTATTGGTTCCAGAGTTTAATTTAAGTTCTTGATCTTCACATATGCAATCGTAAACATCGTTAAGTAATATAGGCCTTTCTAAATATGCTCTAATATTCACTTTAATATTCAAGTTATCGTACAATTCAACTGTTCCTTGACCAATAACGATGAACTGACAATTTTTTAGTTTGTTTTGATGCGCTAACGTGAATTTTTTCAAATATGATGGTTCAATCAAGATCAAACACGGATTATCGTCTTTGTTGAACACTTGTTCGTCATCAGAATAACAAATAGATAGCTTTTTCAGTATTTGCGTTAATGAGGAGTAAGCGTTGTTTTTATCAATAAAGACATATACATTGGTAACAGGTGTTAATACTGAAGAATCTAACGTATCTGTTGTTTTACCCTGTTTTAATGGCAGGGACACTGTAAAAGTGGTTCCCCCCCCTTCTTTTGATCTTACTTTCACTTGTCCATGCATCAAATCTATCAAAGACTTTGTAATAGCTAGACCTAACCCTGTACCACCAAATTTTCTTGTAGTACCTGAATCAGCTTGTTCAAAAGCATTGAAAATGCGAGAGAGTTGCTCTTCATTCATTCCAATCCCGCTGTCTTTTACCTCTATAATTAGCCTTGCTTTTGAATAGGTAGCGCTCAAATACACGTGCCCATTTGAAGTAAATTTAAATGCGTTGCCTAACAGATTAATAATAATTTGTCGTATACGAGTAGGATCGCCAATTAAGGCTGTTGGCATCATATAGTCAACATATAAATCAAATTCATTGCCACCCTCTTTTGCTTTACTGCTAAACATGGTGGCAGTTTCTTCCACAAGAGCACGAAAATCTAAAGGAATGGCTTCTATATGCATTTTAGATATTTCAATCTTTGAAAAATCTAGCACATTATTGATGAGGCCTAATAACATTTTCCCGGCATTGTAGACATTTTGGGCATATCTTCGTTGTTGCTTTTCCAAACTCGTATTTAACAATAACTCGCCCATACCAAGAATACTATTCATCGGCGTACGAATTTCATGAGACATGGTGGCAATAAAATCCGATTTTGCTTTAGTCGCTTGTTTCGCTTCTATTAGCGCTTGCTCTTTCTGTTGCATAGCGTCACTCAATTGCAAATTAGCCGCGTTTAATTCCTGAGTTCTTTGATCCACTCTGTATTGCAGTTCTTGTTGAAACTTAATTTGGGCATGAATTTTTTGACGAATAAAAATATAACTAAGCAATACAAGAACGACTGCAATCACAGCATAAACAAAATAGGCAAGCGTACTCTTCCAAAATGGAGGATTTATTTTTAAAGGTATGTTGAGCGTATCTTTTGACGCGACACCATCGCTATTCATACCCATAATGGTTAACGTATATTCGCCTATAGGCAAGCTAGAAAAAGCAATACGGGAGTTTGTTTCAATATCAATAAAGCTTGAACTTATCTCATCAATTTTATACATATATTGATTTTTTTCGGGTTTACTGTAATCAAGTAATGCCACATCAAAACTGAAATAACCTTGGTTATAATCAATATCAACCACGCCGTCTTGATTGAACATGCTATTTAATGGTATCGCTAATTCTGACTTTTGATGGTGAACAAGTACTAATGGCGCCCTGTAAGAAGAATCAGTAAATGAAGACTCTTTAAAAACGTTGAATCCATTTGAGCCGCCAAAAAATATCTGACCAATATCGTCTTTAAAAAAGGCCCCTGATATAAAATCCCGTCCTTGTAACCCGTAAGAAGCGTCATAATTAACAATAGTGTTGTTGTATTTATTTACACTAGCTAACCCTCTCCCATGACTAAACCATACATTGTCTTCAGTTGGCACAATTCCGTAAATTGAATTGCTCAATAGTCCATCAGTTGTATCAAAAACGTCTAAGTCTAATTCGTTCTCAAAAAAGCTCTCTTTTTTTAGTTTGAGTAAACCTTTCTCCTGAGTGCCTAACCAGATGTATTCATCGTCATCGTGAAGTGAAAATATATTATGATCCAGCCGTTTTTGCTGCTCCGGTAATAAATCTGACAGCGTTCTAACATTGTTTATTTTATCTTGAATAATTGCCAAGCCGCCGTTCAACATAGCGACCCAAAGATTGCCACTACTATCTTCTACAATATCAACGACATCTACACTAGATATTGCTGGCGTAGACTTAGTATTAAAGATTTTTGAAGGTTGATTGCTCTCTAAAATATTGACGCCGCCACCAAAAGTTGCGATGGCTATTCTTTTATCCTTAAGTTCTATTATTTTACTAATTGCATTACTTGAAATTGAATACTCGTTACTATCAACTTGATAATGGCGAATAAACGTCATGTCTTTTGAAAATTTAAATAAACCACTTTCAAATGTCCCCATCCATAAATTCGATTGGCTATCTACTCGCAACGACATAATTCTAGGAAGTTTCGACGATGGAAAATTGTCAGATGTAAAATGTTTTATCGTATTTGTAGAGGTGTGAATTTGCGATACTCCACCATCAAACGAACCAATGTAATGAAACTCGGTAGCTGAGTCATAAGCAAACGAGGTAACCGTATCGCCTAAAATAACGTTACCTATTTTCGAGCTTAAATGCGTAATTTGCTTTCTATTGACATTCCAAGTACTGATACCGTATAGAGTACCTACCCAAACGACGCCACCCTTGTCTTCATATAGTCTTTCTGTGACATCATTTATTAAACTATTAACATTCACGTCAGTAGCATTGTATACCTTTTCCACATCATTCACTGGATCATAACCGCATAGACCTGTGTCAGTAGCAAACCAAAAGAATCCGCGACTATCTTTTAAAATATCCTTGGCTTGATTCGCACAAAAAGACGAGTTAAACACTCGAAAATATCCCGTTTTTAGATCTAATAATGATGCGCCAACGTCTTTAGATATAGCCCACAATTCATCAGAGTCAGATATATATATTCTTGAGATAGCAACTATAGTGGAGTGTGTTTCAATTTGTTTAAATTCATTTTTATCATAAACAAATTTAAGTAATCCTTTATCTTCAGTTGCAACGTACAAGTCGTTATTTTTAGCAGCTATGTGCCAAATTTTTCTAGTTTCAAGCGAAGAGTTACTGTCTTGATCGAAAAGAGTGACCTTTTTTAATGATGGTTTAACTCGATAAATACCAACATTTTGCGAGCTTAACCAAATATCCCCGTTCTCTGTTTCAGCGATATTTTCAAAATTAATAGCAGGTAGTAATGGCTCGCCCAATTGATTAGTTAGCGATATAAAACTTTCTTGAGCTGGGTTATAAACATTTACCCCACCCTTAGTTGCAATCCATATTTGATTACTTTGATCAACATGTATATCGTAAATCCAATTATTGACCAACGAATTTGTTTGATCTGGGGTAACATTAAAGTGTTTGAGGTTTTTTCCATCAAAACGCGCCAAACCATCTTGGGTTCCAAACCACATAAACCCGTCATGATCTTGTGCGATGGCATTAATAACAGGGTGAAGATCAATCTCTTCAGGATTGTAGTTGTGAAATTTTATTTCATTAAATGCGGGATTAAATACATTTGCGGATACAGCGCAACTCACCAGAACGCAATGACAAAAAACAAAAATACTTAGCCATCTCTGACTAAGTATTTTTAATGTTTCAATTAATTTTTCAATTGGTAATTGCATGTTCTATAAATGTTTTTCCATTTATAGGCTTATCGGCTGTCAATTACCTAACTTTACACATAGTTTATTGAGTTATTCGTGGTCTACCCATTTGTTCAAAATAGAATCACTTCCAAAACCACCACCATCTTGCAAATAACTATCTGCATTGAAACTAGTTCTTCTCCACAATTGTGCATCACTATTAAAGCTAGTGCGACGCCATAATTGTGCATCAGCATCAAAACTAGTGTTTCTCCACAGTTGCCCATCGGTTATAAAATTAGTATGACGCCATAATTGAGCATTACTTTCAAAACTTGTATGCCGCCACAGTTGACCATTGGAATTAAAAGACGTTTTTCTCCAAAGCTGTGCATCAGTTTCCATGCTTGTTCTTCGCCATAACTGCGCATCATTGTAAAAACCATTCCATTCTAAACCATCAATACCAGCAATATAAAACGTTCGGGTTTCATCATTGAAACGAGCAGGCCCTATATAATGCTCTTCGTCTGCTAATTCTTTGGCTATTGACATCCCCTGGTTTGCGCAACCGGTTGTTGTGCTTTTCACCGCACTGTATGCATCAATTAAGCCCGAACCTTGTTGAAAAATACTAAATGCCAGTGAACCATCTTCTTTAATTGCGACTCTTGCACTGTCTAATAGGCGACATTTCACATCATTTGGAGTGAGTTCAGGATTAGCTTGCAGCATTAATGCTACTACACCAGCCGTAACTGCTGTAGATTGTGAAGTACCTGACAATTCAAAATAGTCGTGCTCATTAAAAGGGTCGTTATCGTACATAGAAAAGTTGTTACGAATAAAAGTACCATTTGCTATTAATCCTTGCACTCTGCTTCCAGGAGCGACAATTTCAGGTTTTAAAAATCCTTCATATGTTGGACCTGAGCTTGAGAATTTAGTAACAAAATCATCGTTTCCATCATAAGGGGTAGCATTATCTGACATTGCTCCTACCGTGATGATATATGGTGTATTGCCAGGCACGCCTATTGTCATTGCATTACTCCCTCTGTTACCTGAAGCAGCAACAACCGTTACGCCCGCATCCCACAAACGCATAATCATTTGATTGATAGGGTCGTCCCAATAGTGTGATGAAGGTCGAGCACTGAAAGATAAATTCAATACTCGAATGTTGTGGACTTTGTGATTATCAAGCACATATTCAAGTGCTTCAAGTACAGTGGTATAACTGGCTTGGCCGTTTTCATCAAACGCGCGAACAACAACGAGACCGGCATCAGGTGCAATACCGTTAGACCCATTGTCAGGCATATCATCAATCGATACACTGTCAGTGATGTTAGAAATAATACTGGCTAAGTGTGTTCCATGACCGTGGCTATCTTGTAGTAACACACGTCCAATTAGGTTATCGTCATCGCTTAATAGGTCTTTGTATATTAGCTTGCTATTTGCATTAACATTTGCCATCCCCATTTCTTTATATCCAGCGATGCCAGTATCTATAATAGCAACGTTTACACCATAGCCCGTAATTCCTTCTTGATGTAATGCATTTGCACGAACTTGCCTTGTTATGAAAGTATCACGCTCTTTACCTTGATATATATTCTTATCAGGGTGTTGAACGACTGCTTGAGTGCCATTCTCGAAATCAACCGAGAAAGAGTAGTCAGATAATGCGCCAGAGGTTAGCTGTTCAAAAGCAACTGACACTTCAAAATCGTTACTACGCCCTAAATCTACAGGTTCAGTTAATGCAATTGTTCTATCTAAAGACTGATGAAATCTAACCTTTTTATTATTAATTTTAATTCGAAATACTGCGCCATTGTCTATCGGATAGTTGATTGCAAAAGCTGTAATTAGAGAGTCAGCAGTATTATCATTTGCCACTGTCCAAGTTATCGTTTTTTCATTGGTTACAAATTTAGCTTGATTATCCAAAGCGAACTGTATTTTATTCTCTGCAACGTAGGGTAGCTTTTTCGTTACTTTGCTTGACTCTGAAAATGTATCCGTGAGCGCTCTTTCCAATAATGGGACGCTTTGTAATAGTGCTGGGTCAATAAACGCTCCCGCCTTTTTTTTGCTAGTTTTTTTACTCGATATCTTTACGGATTCATCTTTAAAAACACTAATTTGGGGATTAAGCGATTTAAGTTCACTTAGTTCAGGTTCTGTTAATAAAACAGAATAGGCATTGATATACTTAAACTCCTTTACAAACTCACCACCAACTTTATCGACATCGGCAAGAAGTTTTTGTTTTACGCCACCTTGCACTATAAACGTGGAAGACTCTTCCACTTTAGATGACGATTTATTACTAAATGTATATATACCAATTGTTAAACAACTTGCTATCACAACAACGAGAATGGTTCTCATGTGCACTACTCCTGTTAACCAACCACGAGTCTACTTCTTACACCTTATCGCTGTCTATATAATGACTGGGCTACTTGCTACTTATTCGGTATGCAAGGTCATATATACACATATTGGTTTATACTTATAAAGCATATCCACTTGTTTTACATGTCATTTTTATTCACTCTTATCGAATAGGCACTGCATCATTTTTAAATCCAATAGCTCAACTAGCCATGTCATAGATTTAACTTACAGCGGTTTATTTGCGGCTTTATAAGTTTTTGCCGTTATCCAATATTGCTCTAGGTCTTCTAAAGTTAGCTTTTTTATGTCAGCTTTATCTTTCTGTATCAACCCTTCAACTTGTCTAAATCTACTTTCAAATTTATTGTTCGCTTTTATCAAAGCTGTTTCTGCGTTTACGTTCAAATGCCGCGCTAAATTCACAACCGCAAACAATAAATCGCCTACTTCTTCTTCAACCGCCTGCTGGTTAATATTTTCTTTTTCTAGTAACTCTTCTTCAATTTCAATTATTTCTTCTCTTACTTTGTCGAAAACTGGAGAAGCGTTAGGCCAATCAAATCCGACTTTGGCACATCTTTTTTGAATTTTTTCAGCTTTGAGAATAGGCGCTAAACCATCAGGAATATTTGCTAATATCGATTCATCATCAGTTGAATGACCTTTTTCTGCTGCTTTTATTTCATCCCACCTAGCTTTTAAGGCGTTATCATCTTCTATATGTTCATTTGCAAATACATGGGGATGCCGCTTTATCATTTTTTCACTTAAATGCTCAGCAATCGCTTCAAAATCAAATGATGTTTGCTCTTTACCCAGTTGCGCATAAAACACTACCTGAAAAAGTAAATCACCTAGCTCATCTTTAATGTCATCCATATTGCCTTTTTCAATGGCATCAGCTAATTCATAAGCCTCTTCAATAGTGTAAGGAACTATGGTAGAAAAGTTTTGTTTTAAATCCCAAGGGCACCCGTCAGCAGGGTCTCTGAGTTTACTCATTACCCATAGTAGCCGTTCAATGTGTGAGGAAAAAATTTTTGTCGACATTAACTTACATCAATAAACTGATTGGAGCTTAGAAAATATCACAAAAGATATAAAATAGTTACTTTTGATGTTTTGGTTTAAAAAAGTGTAATTTGGCAATTACAGATTTGCCGGTTTTCACTTGATACATATTATCTGAAGATACAAAAACTAAAGAGAGACTTGAAATAAACCATAAAATGTCGAGTTCGGATACGCTAAGTAGCAATCCTAAAACACCCATAACAAAAATAAAGAAGCTTGCAAACATATTCACCTCTACTAGACTGAACAACCTGCTCTAGTCAATACTACGTGAGCCAATCAATTTTAAAGGTATGTTTTTTTAGTAATAGGTTAAAACTTGTTCACCCTGCCGAATTCCTTGTCAATCAAAATTAAATGCTTTTTGAAATGCAACTTATTTAAGTTGCATGAATTGTCTATTAAAATACCTTTACACCTTATTAACAAGACGCTAAAACCAAAGAATAGTTCAAATGTAACACCTCTATTTCAATAAAAAAACCTCGTAACATAAAACTATTACGAGGCTCTTATCAAACCCAAAAAATCTGTGGTGTCCTTATAATATTGTCTATTTTATAAAGACGCTTCCAACTTAGGCAACTCTTCAAACAAATCCCCAACCAATCCATAATCTGCCACTTGGAATATAGGCGCTTCTTCGTCTTTATTAATCGCTACAATGACTTTTGAATCTTTCATACCAGCAAGGTGTTGAATTGCGCCTGAAATACCCACTGCTATATACAACTGGGGCGCGACAATTTTACCTGTTTGCCCTACTTGCATATCGTTTGGAACAAAACCTGCGTCAACTGCTGCTCTTGAAGCACCAATGGCCGCACCTAATTTATCTGCAATTCCGTTAAGTAATGCGAAGTTTTCACCATTTTGCATACCACGACCACCAGAGATGATTACATCTGCAGCGGTAAGCTCTGGACGTTCTGATTCGGTTAACTCTGCGGATACAAAAGCTGACTTTTCAGCTGCTTTTATTATATCTACACTTTCAGTTGGTGCACTATTGTCATTGCCAGCCGCATCAAATGCCGCTGCTCTTACTGTAACAATTTTCTTATAATCAGTTGTTTGAACAGTCGCAATTGCATTACCCGCGTAAATAGGCCTAACAAACGTATCTTCAGATTCTACTTTAATTACATCACTTATTTGAGCAACATCTAAAAGCGCAGCAACGCGTGGCATGAAGTTTTTGCCAGTTGTAGTGGCCGCAGCAAAAACATGCGTATAATCGGTTGCTAACTCAATAATTAGTTCTGCTATATTTTCAGGTAACTGATGCTCGTAGGCTTCGTTGTCGGCTACTAAAACTTTTGCTACTCCGTCTATTTTAGTGGCGCTTTCTACTACGGCTCCACAGTTAGCACCAGCCACTAACACAATTATATCACCGCCTACTTGCTTAGCCGCGTGTACTAATTTATTTGTTTCTGGCTTTAAATCTGTATTATCGTGCTCTGCATATACTAAAATACTCATGAAATCACCTTCGCTTCATTTTTTAATTTTTCCACAAGTTCTTCTACAGAACCCACTGTTACGCCACCTTTTCTTTGCTCTGGTGGCATCACTTTTACAAGCGTAACATTTGAATCTAAATTCACACCCAAATCAGCGGCATTTTGCACATCGATTGGCTTGCGTTTGGCTTTCATAATGTTTGGTAAGGATGCATAGCGAGGTTCATTCAACCTTAAATCAGTGGTTACCACCGCTGGTAATGAAAGCTCAACTGTTTGTAAACCTCCATCTATCTCACGGGTCACTTTCACCTTGCCGTCTTCAACATTTACTTCACTAGCAAACGTACCTTGCGGCATACCGGTGAGTGCTGCAAGCATTTGACCTGTTTGATTATTGTCAGAATCAATCGCTTGTTTACCCAAAATAACTAAGTCGGGGGATTCTTGTTCCACTACTTTTTGCAGTAATTTCGCTATTTGTAGTGAATCTAAGCGTGCACCAGTCTCTATATGGATGCCTCTATCGGCACCTAATGCTAACCCTGTTCTAATTTGTTCTTGAACGGGTTTTTCACCTATTGATACCACAATAATTTCAGTAGCAACGCCCTTTTCTTTCAGACGAATCGCCTCTTCCACTGCTATTTCGCAAAACGGATTCATGGCCATTTTCACATTCGTTAAATCAACGTCAGTATTGTCAGCTTTTACTCTTACCTTGACGTTATAATCGATAGCACGTTTTATCGGCACTAAGATTTTCATAGTTTCCCCTAAGCTATATTCGAGCGTTATTCTAAATAAATAATAGGAACGACATTCAAGGCTAAAATAACGTTATGTCATTTACCTATCTTAAATGTTCTACGTATAATCGTGATTAATTGTTTATCACTATTATTTACTGATGATCATTTTTCATTAAAACTTTACTTGCATCACTTACAAGTAATAAAGTACGCGCAATCTATCTGTAGTTTACGTAAACGTCAACCCAGATTTGACATAAAATTTTCATTATTGCAACAACGATATTACAATGTATTAGTGCAATGGTGTATTGAAATAGCGAATACTAAACTATAACTATTTATTTTTTTTGGAGTGGAATGTGGTCAACCAAGAAATAGAACGTGAAGTAATGGAGTTTGATGTTGTTGTTGTTGGTGCAGGCCCGTCTGGCTTGTCAACCGCAATCAAACTAAAACAGTTAGCAAACGAAAAAGAACAAGAACTGAATGTTTGTGTATTGGAAAAAGGCTCAGAAATTGGTGCTCATATTCTCTCTGGTGCAGTATTTGAAACTCGCGCCCTGGATGAACTCTTCCCAAACTGGAAGGAACTAGGTGCACCATTAGTAACTGAAGTGACCGAAGACCATATTTACTTGTTAAAAAATGAAGAGAGAGCAACCAAACTACCCAATTTTATGACGCCTAAAACTATGCATAATAAAGGCAATTATATTGCGAGCATGGCAAATTTGTGTAGATGGTTAGCAGAGCAAGCTGAAAGTTTAGGTGTTGAGGTTTATCCGGGTTTCGCAGCTTCAAGCATACACTATGATGAAAGTGGCAATGTTGCAGGGGTTATTACAGGTGATATGGGGGTATCCGAAAGTGGTGAACAAAAAGATACTTACATGCCAGGTATGTTACTCAGTGCTAAATATACAGTTTTTGCAGAAGGTTGCAGAGGCCACTTAGGTAAATCGTTAATAAGCAAATTTAAACTTGATGAAAACGTTAGCCCACAGCATTATGCAATAGGCTTTAAAGAAATATGGGACATACCAGCCGAGCAACATCAAGAAGGTTTAGTCGTGCACACCGCGGGTTGGCCACTTTCAGATGCGACCGGAGGAAGCTATTTATATCACGCTGAAAATAATCAGGTTTTTGTTGGCTTAATTGTAGATTTAAATTACGACAATCCACACTTAAGTCCGTTTGATGAATTTCAACGCCTAAAACATCACCCTGTAATTGCTGACACATTAAAAGGTGGTAGCAGAGTCGCCTATGGTGCCAGAGCAATAGCTAAAGGCGGAATACAATCATTACCTAAAATGACATTCCCGGGTGGATTAATGGTTGGCTGTAATGCTGGCACGCTCAATTTTTCTAAGATAAAAGGCAACCATACTGCTATGAAATCAGGTATGTTGGCTGCAGAAACATTATTTGAAAATTTAAGCGCTGGAGAAGATACAGACATAGTTGACCCTATTGGATATAAAGCTAACTTTGAATCATCATGGCTATATGACGAATTATATCGTTCAAGAAATTTTGGCTCTGTTATTCATAAATTCGGTAATTTTATAGGTGGCGCGTATAACACGCTTGATCAAAACATATTCGCGGGCAAACTTCCGTTTACATTCACTGACAGCACGCCTGACCATGCCTGTTTAAAAAGTGCTGCTAGCGCTCAAAAAATTAATTATCCAAAACCAGATGGTACACTCAGTTTTGATAAGCTCTCTTCAGTATTTTTGTCTAACACCAATCATGAAGAGGATCAGCCTTGCCATTTACAACTGAAAGACCCTGCTATTCCGATTCAAATTAATTTGGCGGAATATGATGAACCAGCTCAACGATATTGTCCTGCTGGCGTATATGAAGTGGTTGAAGAAGCTAACGGTGACAAACGATTCCAAATTAATGCTCAAAACTGCGTGCATTGTAAAACCTGCGATATTAAGGAACCTAATCAAAACATTAACTGGGTAGTTCCTGAAGGTATGGGTGGGCCTAATTACCCAAACATGTAATTAGTGCTTCATGATCAAGAGGCTCTCTCCTCTTGATCATGACATAGTTTACGAATGAATTCGTAGTGCATGTTTCGTTTATCAAATTTGTTAAAATATTAAGCGTGCAATATGCAATCAATTTTATGAATTAACCCCAACCATTTTTTACACTTTAGTATTGTAATCACCCGCCGATATATTCATAATATTGTTTTAAAACATAAACTTGAAACAATTTAGCACTTTAAAAACACGAAACGTATGACTTTAATACTTTTACAAACGTGCTAATGTCGTAACATTACGAATATATATATTTTATTAGAATTGACGCTCAAAGTAGAATAATTAAATGCTAGAAATTTTATATTATACAGATACGCCATGTTTACAACCTCATAGAAACGAAAATGTATTGGTGCTTATTCACGGCCTTTTTGGAAGCGGTGATAACTTAAATGCAATTAAAAATGAGATGCAAAAAGATTTTAGAGTGATTAGCATTGATTTACCTGATCATGGTCAGTCACCGTGGTCTTCAACATTTTGCTTTGAAAATTACGCAAAGCAAGTCGCATTAACACTACAATCAATAGGCGTTACAAGAGCTAACTTTGTTGGCCATTCTTTAGGTGGAAAAATAGCGATGTATTTATCACATATCAATCCAATTATGTTCCATAGTCTCATTGTATTAGATATTGCGCCAATAGCGTATACGCCTCGCCATCAAAATGTTATTAATGGCTTAACTGCAGTTAGCTTAAATAGCATTGAAAATAGGCGAGACGCAAAAGATAAAATGAGTATATTTGTAGATGATGCTGGCACTCAGTCGTTTCTATTGAAAAGCCTTTATCAAGACAATGAAATTTGGAAGTGGCGATTTAATTTGAATTTATTAGTGCAAGATTATGAAAAATTGAGTGCATGGCCGCTTGCAGACAAAACAGTATTTGATGGAGATGTTTTGTTTATTAAAGGTAGCAAGTCAGACTATATTACCACCGCTGATCAATCGACTATTATGTCACAATTTCCCAATGCGAAAGCCAAAATTGTCGATGCCGGGCATTGGCTTCATGCTGAAAAACCCAGGCTTGTTAACAGTTTGATAACAAAGCATTTACTTAACTAAAGTCTTAGCTAGTTTACACACCAATTTCACCCTTATTTTTCGTTTTTTATGGCTACTTATGGTAATATCGCGCTAATTTTTTATTGGCTGAATATTATATGTCACCAGACACTTTTGAATATGTTGAATCTATAGTTTTGAATATAACCTTAGTTGGTTTGTTTGTATTTATGGGGTTGGCTGTACATGATGTAATGAAAAAAAATGATGTACCTATGATAGGCCGTTTTGTAGCTTATGGCGTATTAGGATTAGGTGCGTTAGGATTTGTCGCTAAAGGCATAATCCAAGTTTTTTATATTTCGTCTGGTGTTTGATGCTCAGGTAGCATTTTTAATTAAGAATCATAATAGTTTTATAGTGGAGTAATTGAATGGCAACGGTTGGGTTATTTTTTGGCAGTGACACTGGTAATACTGAACATATAGCTAAAATGATTCAAAAGGAATTAGGTAAAAGCCTAATTGATGTAAAAGATATTGCTAAAAGCACCAAAGAACAAATTGCAGAGTTTGATTTGTTAATTTTTGGCATTCCTACATGGTATTATGGTGAGGCTCAATGTGATTGGGACGATTTTTTCCCTGAACTAGAAGAAATAGATTTTGAAGATAAGTTAGTCGCTATTTTTGGTTGTGGCGATCAAGAAGATTACGCTGAATATTTCTTAGATGCAATGGGAATGATACGTGACATTGTTGAGCCTAAAGGCGCAGTATTGATTGGTCAGTGGTCAACTAACGGATATGATTTTGAGGCTTCTAAAGGGATGGCAGATGATGACCATTTCGTTGGACTTGGTATTGACGAAGACCGCCAACCTGAATTAACTGATGAGCGAGTTAAGGCATGGTGTAAACAACTAAATGAAGAGATGTGTTTAGCAGAGCTTAGTTAAACAACACGTCAATTCGCGGTAAACATAAAAGGACAAATATGCATCAAAGCGGTTTAAAGTCTAGGTTTGGATGGAAAATTGGTGGTGTTTTAATTGTAGGCGTGATCGCCCTTTTTTATACCCTTACTTCAGAAGAAGACACTCCACAAGCTACTCCAGCAGAACTTCGTTTAGCGAAAGCTATTGCCGCTTTTGACCCCCGCCTTCTTAGTTGTAATGAAGTCACTAATGCAGAGCCTACTGATGCATTTAATACATGTGCAGAGGTAGCAAAAGAAGGTTTTGTAAATGCCCGCCATAGACTTATATGGGCTTACTCTCGCGCTGATGAACATCAAAATTGGCAAGAAGTGTTTGGATTACTCAAAAGTTTACCCACATCAGATAAAAACGCGCAATTACTTCAACATGCTTTAATGCATTTAATGGGCGACTCAGATGAACTCAAGCTTGAAGGCGAAGAAGGTATAAAAAGGTTAGTGCATAAAAACTACGCGCCAGCCAACGTGATCTTGGCAAGTATTTATGCGCTAGGCCAAAACCAACGCCCTCCCTCAAGCAATATATTATGGCTACTCAGAAAAGCAGCGTTGAGCGACCCCACCGTAATGGACCCCACTACTCTATCTTTAATTTACGCTAATCAAATCAATGGACAAGGCACAATAGAACAAGGGGCCGAATTGCTTAAAGAGTCTGCAGATGATTTTTTTCCTGTAGTGACTAATAATGTGGCTTGGTTTTTAGCAACAATCGATGAAAATCCTTTTCATCCAACTGATTACGCAGTAAAGCTTGCTAGTGCGGTTGTTAATAATGAAGGGAATGAAAATAATCCAATTTATATTGATACCTTAGCCGCCGCTTACGCAAGAAATGGCGAGCAAGCAAAAGCAATTGAAACGCAAGAAAAAGCCTTAACAGCCATTACTTCTTTCGATTGGAGTGATGCGACTAAACAACGAGTGACAGCGCAATATGAAAATCATCTAGCCATGTACAAAGCCGGGAATACATTAGTTGAATATGAGTTAAATATTTCACTACCAAAAGTATTTAATGAATTAAAGATGTCGGCTTTAGATGGATTATTCAGGCAATATTTAAGAAAAATAACCGACCCGTCAACTTTGAAAAACAATAAAGACGACACCCAACCGGCAACAGATTAAGTTTAGTCGGTTTTGCTAGTTAGGCTAACTTGAACTTTTCACACGCCTGTCGCAATTCGTTCATTTGAGATGCAATGCCATGAATGGCTTCATTCGAAGCTTGAGTGCTACTTGCAGCATCTTTGCTCAATAAAACAATTGTTTCCAAACTGATTACCACATTATCCAACAGGTTATCTTGAGATTGAGTGTCACTAACAATATTACGATTTACTTCAGCGATGCTTTGTATAATCGTTTTTATTTGGTCCACTTCTGAAGAAACTTGTTCAATTAGATCGACACCTTTTTCTACTTGAGATGCACCTTGATTCATTGCATTAACCGCACTGGAAGAATCGGTTTGCAGATTAATAATCATTTTCTCTATTTCTTCAGTTGAGTCGTGCGTTCTAGTGGCTAAGGTTCTCACTTCATCTGCAACAACAGCAAATCCTCTACCCTGCTCTCCTGCTCTAGCAGCTTCAATAGCAGCATTTAGAGCAAGTAAATTAGTCTGCTCTGCTATCGTTTTAATTACATCAAGTATATTTCCAATTTTATGACTATTTTCGCCTAAGCGGTTGACTATTTCAGCACTTCGTTGAGCTTGTACTGATTGTTCGTTAATTTGCGATGAACTTTGTTCGACTAACTCTACAACACGTTCACTTTGGCTAATAGCTTCATCAATTTTCGCATCAGCTTCACTTATTTGCTGCATGTTAGTCATACTGGTTTTTTTCACTAATTGCGTATTTTCTGAAGTACTATCTATTTGTGATTCCTGCTGAGCCACTTGTTGAAGAGATTTATCACCCATTTCAATACTCGATAATGTAACTTGCCGTAACTCTTCCTCTTTTGAATGTATACTGCCTATTAAACTTCTCAATGAATTGATTAGGTTATTTACGTTTTTAGATAAATCAGAAAATTCATCATCACTACTAATTTTTAATTTCTGAGTTAAATCGCCATTGCTTAGTTGATTTAGTTTAAAGTTAATATATTTTAGCGGTTTTGCGATACTTCGTGTTGCCACTATGGCTAAAGTAATGGTGGCAAGTGTACCAAGAATCGAAGCAATTAAGCTTTTTAGCATGTTATTTTGAACGGTTTGTAGAATGCTTTCTTGACCTGCAACAGCTTCAGCATTCGCTTTGTCTGACATGGCATTTAACAAATCAATAGCATTATCCATACTTATATTCGTTTGCGCTTTAACAACATCTAATTGACTAGACAATTCCAACATAGAGGTTTTTAACGTAAACATACCCGCATCACCAAGTAGCGACTCTTTTACTGCAAGGTATTCTGTATCAAACATATCAAAAATACCTTGGTCATCTATATTCTGAGCAATCTGTTTAGCATAATCAGCATCTACTTGAATATTACTGATTGAATATTCGAGTGTTTCCATGATCCCATTTACAGTCTCATTATCTGACTCTCTTACTAGAGAATCTATATTAGATAAAATGAGACCTAGTTTATTATCGATATTTGTACTCATACCAACTAGTGCATCTAAGTCATTAGAATCAGATTCTAAATAAGTTAAATCTAACATGAGCGCGGATGCTTCATCTGTTCTTGAAAGAGACTGTGATGCTTTTTCTTTCAATGTCACATTGGTATTAATTAATCGAAGTTTTGTGTCAAATAACGTGTTTCCAAACGTTAGAAAATTATCGCTCAATATAGCAATATTCTGAACTGAATCAGAACGAATAACTAACCCATCCAAAATCGCAATGCTATCTTTAAAGCTTTTAGACAATAGGTCGTATTTATCACGTAATTGCTCAAGCTTAATTTTGTCAGTTTCAAAATATGCATTTGTTGTAATAACAGATAGATTTAAAATTGCGCTTTGCGCGCTAGCAACCGTTTGTTGAATAGGCATTTTTTCATTAGCAACCACATCTGCGGATTGCTCTATTTCTTTCAGTCCAAAAAATGATAAAGAACTTGTAATTAATAAAATTAATGTGAGTGATACAAAACCAATCACTATCTTTCTAACGACGGTTAGCCTTAATCCGCTATTTTCTTTTATTGCTTTTACTAAACTCATTACTACCTACGATGTATTTTAATAAATTTTTAGATTAAACCACTCTTATATTTCGGCAAAAGCTGTTAAATCTTTAAAACTACACCTATAATACTTGCTACTCAAAAACAACTTGTTAAGCATATGGATAATAATAAAGAATTAAAAAAAGCCGGCTTAAAAGTCACCCTCCCTAGAATCAAAATTTTGGAAATTTTACAAGATCCTAAAAATCAGCATATTAGTGCTGAAGATGTTTATAAAATCCTGATTGAAATGGAAGAAGAAATTGGTTTAGCGACGGTATATAGGGTACTAAATCAATTTGATGATGCAGGTATTCTTAATAGACATCATTTTGAAGGTGGCAAATCGGTATTTGAGATTAGCCATAAAGAACATCACGACCATTTAGTTTGCGTGAAATGTGGGAAAGTGGTTGAATTTGAAGACGACACGATTGAAGAAAGACAAGAACAAGTCGCCAAAGCAAATAATATGCGCTTAATTAATCATAGCCTTTATTTGTATGGCGAATGTAATGATGAAACCTGTGAACCAGATTAAAAACTGAACTTATACTCGTTATACGCTGCCTGCGCTTTTTTCCATAAAGGGCCGGGCATACCGTCACCAATAGTGCGACCATCAACTTCAACTACCGCACCAATCTCTTTTGTAGATGATGTTATCCATACCTCATCCGCTTCATTTAGTGTTTCAAGCGGTATATCCTGCTCTTTCACTATAAACCCACCATGTTTCTCTAAAGACCCTAAAATAATGGTTCTGGTAATGCCAGGGAGTAATTGGTTGTCTAATTTAGGGGTAAGTATTTCACCATTAATAACAACAAACACATTACATGCTGCCGCTTCAGTTATGAACCCTTGTTTGTTAAATAGAATTACTTCGTCTTTTTCTGCATCTTGACCTTGCTGAAAATGCATCACATTGCCTAATAATGAAGTAGATTTGATATGGCACCGTTGCCAGCGAAGATCTTCTTTTGTTACAACTTTGAAGCTTTTTGCTTTTTCTCTGTCAAGGGATTGAGAAGGTGGAATGGCGAATGCGTAAGCGAAAACCGTAGGGGTGATGTGATCTGGATATGCATGAAACCGCTTTGAGTCAGCCCCTCTACTAATATGAACATATATACCAACTGCATCACCCTCTACTTGGCTTTGTAAAAAATCACAATGCTTTGTCCATTGTTCTGAGTCTGCATGATACTTAATACCAATTTCAGATAGGCCTCTATTCATCCTGGCAAGATGCAAGTTTAAACCCACTGGCTTGCCTTGATAGCATGGTATTACTTCATATATGCCATCGCCAAATAAAAACCCGCGATCCATGGGTGATATTTTAGCATCTTCACTTGCAACGTATTCACCGTTTAATAAGACCTGTGGCATTAGTTAACCCTCTTCAGTATTTCTATTCATGTTCAAAACATTTTATCTTTGCATTATGCGCAACAACTGATTTTGTATCAATCGATATTCGCACAAAGCTGACTCATGAGACTGACTTTCAAATGATATTTTTAGGCCAGGTGTCATTTGACTTAACCTTGTAAGGCCCAATCGACTCACTACGCCAATAATAGGATAGCCTCCAATGGTTTGACGCTCGTTACGCATTATAATAGGCATACCATTACTTGGTATTTGTATTGCACCAAGCGCAATGGGTTGCGATGTTAATTTAGCCGACGAGTATTTGATACTAGGTCCGTCTAAACGCACACCCATTTTATCTAGGCTGGCTGAAATAGTGTACTCTGATGCTAAAAACCTAGCTTTTTGTATGTTTTCAAATTTGTTTGCTTGGTAAGAAAATACAACCGGTAGCTTATTTGAACGTTGTTTGGAAATAATAGTGCTAACCATGCGTTTAAGGTCTTCACCAAAAGCAGTTGTTGATATTTGATTTGGGGGAACAGAAGAAAATCCATATTGAGACTGAATGCGTTTATCGTCTGTTTCAATAAATTGAATAACATCTCCTTGTTTCAAACCTCTACCATCGCTTGTTAACCCCCCTATACTTTCTCGTTTAGTTGCGCATACGCTTGATTTAAAAGTAGGCAGTTGAGGGATACAACGCTTGTTGTTAAAGGCAAAGGTTACGTAATTGAATAGTCCTTTTTTTACTGCACCTAAATCAATTACATCTTTGTTTTTAATAGTATATATTTGGTTAATAATTGTCTTTTTGTTGTTAATAGTAAAATGACAATCGGTACCTGTTACACAAAGGTAACCATTAAATTTGGCAATGAAGCGAAATTGACCCGCCATCACTTCTATTGCAGGGAAATTTAACGGGTTTTTACAAAGCGCATTGGCGAGGTGAAAGCTTAACCAGTCAACAGCACCAGATTGACTATATCCATGAGATTGTGCTAACCGTCTCCCCCCATCAGTCCATTGTGCTTGCAAACCAACTTTTTGTATTTCAATCATATTAGACCTTCTGAGATGAATATTCATCTAGCCTTTGATTAAAAGTTGGCGGGCTAATTTCTTTGAATTGTACTTTATCACCACTAGAGAATACTGGACTCATGCACTTGACAATAAAACTTGGCGCATAACCAAGAATATGCCATCCTCCCGGTGACACGCTTGGATAAATTGCCGTTTGATTATCGGCTATAGCCACAGCCCCAGCTGGTACTTTTAATCTAGGGTTAGGTAGCCTTGGCATTGATAATTTATCGTTTACTTCACCAAGGTATGCAAAATTGGGCATAAAACCAATTGCAAATACGGAGTAAAGTTGTGATGTGTGTAGCGCAACTATGTCAGAAGTACGCAATGACGTATGTGCAGAAACCAAGCCCATATCACTTGCGTATTGTTCACAATCAAGTTCATAGCAGACTTCAATTTTGTGTGTTTTCCCAAACTGTTTATTAGCAATAATATTTAGATTTTTTAAATACGCTAATACAGCATAATGATCAACTGATAAACAATCGTATTCAATTAATACGGTGTCATAAGAAAGCACACAATCAATTAGCCAATCAGGTTTGCTATCAACAATAGAACATGAATACGTGCGCATGAGTTCGTTTCGGTTTACTAAACTTTGACTATTTTTAGCCAAATAGTCAGGGGTTAATGAAAGTAATATACTCGATTCATTTAATACCAAAACATCTACTTTTTCATTGATTGTTATATTTGCAGTTTGATTGAACAAGGCTCAAGCTCATTTGGTTACTATTTAATATAAATACGAAGTTACACTAACTATCTACTGATAAATTTCCACTCATTCTATTTGCTCAACCATTCTCTTAGCTGTTTACATAACATAAAAGAATCTGCATTATCTCCATGAACACAAAGTGTATTTGCCGTTAGCGATAATGAAACCTTGTTTTCTGATATAACCGTATGATTTTGTATCAAAGATTTACAATGTTCAAAAGCATCCTTTTGTGTCAACACGGCATGAGGCTTTTGCCTACTAACTAACAGCCCATTGTCTTGATACGCTCTATCAGAAAATGCCTCAAATAGAATAGAAACATGGTACTTTCGGCTCAAACTTTCAGCCATAATATTATCTGTTAACCCTTGTACCATAAGCTGTAAAGGTTGATAAAAACCTGACACCGCCTCAAATACAGTTTCCATTATTTCATTATTACTCATCATGTCATTATATAAGGCGCCATGAGGTTTTACATAAGCTACCTTGGTATTTTGACACTTTGCCAAACCGTCAAGTGTAGCAATTTGGGATTGTATCATTGCCACTAATTCATATTTGGGAATAGCCATAGAGCGACGACCAAATCCTTGTAAATCAGGGTATGAAACATGCGCACCTATTTCAACATTACAGGCTTTAGCAAGCGATATGGTTTTTTGCATAGTAACAGCATCGCCTGCATGATAGCCACAGGCTATATTCGCTTGGTCAATTAAAGGCATTAAATTCGCGTCGTCACCCATTCGCCAACTTCCAAACCCTTCGCCAATGTCTGCGTTTAACTTCATCAGTCACTCATTTAAAACTATACATAAAATAAATCTATCACAGTCCTTGCAGTCGAGACAAAAACAAAACTGTCATATTTCAAATTCTGAACTATTCTATAAACATTAAAGGTTAAATTAACGCCTTTTACAATGGGAGATTTAACTATGAAGAAACTACATAATTCTATTTTATTAAGTTTAATTGTATTGTTCAGTTTATTCGGATGTGCGCCTCCAACTACCGGTAGCAAAGGCAATATCACAATAAATGTGACCCAACCTGCCGCTAAAAGCTGGGCATATGCAATCACAACAACAGGTAGCAATATTACTAAAATAGTATTTAACTTAACGGTCAGTGGGTGCAAAGTCGTTAAAATGCCTCAAGGCTGGAAAAGCGGTACAGTTAATGGGGGAGTTCAAGTGGAAGAAGCGACTGGCGCATTAGCTGTAAACGTTACATTAGAATGCGATGCTAACGATGGCCCTATTTATGTTGATGTGCATATATTAGGCGGCCCAGCAAACACCGTTGGCCCAATTTCAGGTCCAGTATAATAACTAGTTTATTTTTCGTTGATAAATATCAACCTTAGCGTCACCTAATGGATCGCTATGAGTGGTATTTTTAATAAACATCATTCCCAACTTTTTCATAACGTATATAGAGGAAGCATTGTCAGAATCTGCCATTGCCGTGAAATAATTCACTTGGTTTTTGTTTTCTATATAATGCATTACATGTAATGCAGATTCAGTAGCATAGCCTCTCCCCCAATGCGCTTTGTAAAAGCGCCAGCCTAGTTCAATATCATCAAAATTTGGAGTATTAGTAAAAAACCCCATAGGCCGAGCTATAATTTCTCCAATAAATTCATCCGTATGCTTAATTGATACTCGCCACATTCCATAACCCTGTTCTGGGTATGTGTAAGACTTTATTCTTGGTACAAATACCTTTTCCATTACTTCTTTAGAGGTTGTAATGCCCTTGGTTATATACTTCATTACATCTGGGTCTTGTTCAAGATGCCACATATCTTGAATATCTTGTTTGCAATTTTCTGTATTAGATAAGTCAAACAATCGATAAGACAAGCGCTTAGAATCACATATTTTTATCATTATCGTTTAATCCAAAAACTAAAGTAATGCACTATTTAATCAAAAATATATCATGAAAAATATGTATTTAAATATTGAATATAGGGTTGTGATGACACAATTTATAAATATTATAATAGACTATTTCGCTGAAAACTTTTACTTTTGTATAGGCCTTGCATTAGACTCTAGATATTATTCACAAAAGACGCTATTTATGCGCAAATCTAACAAATACGTTACACTCTGCACGCAATCAAATGTTCGACAACTTGTAGAATATAATGTGACTTCCTAGTTTATAAACTTAGTTGCAGGTTATGCCTTTATATCTAAAATAACTTGCAGTACCTACATTAAAATGTCGAAGGTTCAACTAAATAACTTTAATGATAGAACAATCAAAATGATAAAAATTGGCCAAATGAACGAACTAATGGTAAGCGATATTTTACCGTTTGGATATGAACTCGTCTCTATATTTGAAAATGAAGATGATGTTGACGAAATTGTCTTATTGAAAGAGTCGGATCAAACCCTAGAAGTTAATCAAGAGATTGAAGCTTTTGTGTATACCGGCGCCAAAGGAGAGCTGCTAGCAACGTTTGCAGAGGCTAAACTTAAACTGGACGAGTTCGCTTCTTTAACTGTTGTGGGTGCATCTGAACACGGATACTTTTTAGATTGGGGAATAAAGCCTGACTTATATATGCCTGATAGCCAGTCTCATGGAAGTTTAGATATTGGCAGTCGATATGTAACAAGATTGATGATTGACCGCCACAATAAACTGATTGGTACCACTAAAATTGAGCGTTTTTTATCAGAATCCAGTAACCGTTTAGTTCCTTCCACGGAAGTTTCATTGCGAATTTATGCAGAAACACCGCTTGGTTTTAAAGCTGTTGTTAACGACTTATATTCTGGCTTGCTTTATAAAAGCGACTTAATTCAGAAGTTAACGGTTGGTGATACAACTCAAGGTTTTATCAAACATATACGAGACGATGGTAAAATTGATTTGTCGTTACAAAAACAAGGACAGCAGGCTAGAAAACAATTATCAGAACAAATTATTGATGACTTAGTTGCCCATGATGGATTATCAAGCCTGACAGATAAAAGCAGTCCTGAAGAAATTTTTGCGCGTTTTAAGGTAAGTAAAGGCGCTTACAAGAAAGCAGTAGGTACGCTGTATAAAACGAAAAGAATAAAAATTAAAGACAACTGCATTGTGTTAATTGAGGAGTAACAATGAAAGCTCAAGTTAATTGGAGACCAAGTGAAAAAGGCTTAGCTTTTGAAGGTATCATGGACGATGGCAAAACACTCAAGCTAGATGGAAACAATGAAGACCTGTCACCTATGCAAGCAGTGCTAATCAGTGTTGGCGCTTGTTCGTCAGTTGATGTAGTTGAAATATTACGTAAGGCTCGCCAAGGGATTGAAACATGTGTTTGCGAATTAGAAGCCCAAAGAGCAGAAACGGCACCAAGAGTATTTACAAAGTTACACGCCCACTACAAAGTGTCAGGTAGCAATATAAAAGAAAAACATTTAGAAAGAGCCGTTGCCTTGTCATGTGAAAAGTATTGCTCAGTAATGCTGATGCTAACTGGTAAAGTAGACATTACCACAAGCTTCGAAATTCTTAATTAGCACTTTGATTGTGAAAACTAAAGTTGTTATTTCCAGTGTAAGCCTAAGTTGTATAACCTTTATATTGGGTTATCAGCTAGGCACATCAACTGCATTGGATGCGCTTTTAGTGGATACAAATATTCCTAATATCAATACTCAAAACAACCAACCAATATCGGCTAATAAACAAAAAGACATACAGTCTAAAATCGAAATAGCTGAAAATAACAACAACCCAAGCTTAGCTATAAATGACGCGTCTGAATCAGAAACACAAGAAGAAACAAAAGCTAGCCATAAAAATTTAGGACCAGATGCCTCTGTTTTTGAAATCTTAGATTTTCTATTAAAAATAAGTACCAGTGACAAACAAGAGGACATGGAATTGTTTTCGCCCACGCTATCGAGGCTCAAACAAGCGGTAAAAGACGATCCTCAAAACATGCAAGTTCTACTTGATTATTTTTTACAAGCGGAGACTGACTCGCGAGCACCATACTATATTACCAGCATACTGCAAGGCGCAGATATTCCTGATAAAGATTTCATTATCAATAATTTAGTGCAATCGTTAAGCTCACAAGGAACTGAAAACGCAAATAATAAATTATTACATTTAGTTGCAAGTACGGGGGCACATCATGACAATCCTGACATTGCTTTAAGTTTAAAAAATATTGCGATTTATGGCACTGAAATAAATGAAAACAAACTCTATGCGCTTGATTTGCTTATGCCATTTCAGTTGAAAGATGAAGAAAAAACCAAAGTAGTAAACGATTTTACCGCAGCACTAGACACTGCAACATCAGAAGAAAAAAGTTACTGGGTTGAAAATATTATTAGATTTAGTCCTAAGCAAGAACGCACTGCATTAGCGTCCAACTTTTTAAGTAACAACAATGACTTTGCGACACGTGTTGCTATCTTATCAACGTTGCATAACGGTTCTATTCGGCCAAATGATGAATTAAAACAGCAACTATTTGATATTGCTCAAAATGCTAATGATCCGCTTACTCGGCACGCCAAAGATGCGCTTCTTTATGTATTTGAAATTAATAACGATGAATATCAAATACTGAAATCTGATGGTGGTTAAGCCTTATTCCTTATTTTTGGTTAGCTGCTCTAACCCTTGATTATCTATTGATTTATTAGGTGTAATACCAAGCTCTTTGAAGCTTTCGACCTGACTCAGTAAATTACCTCTTCCTGACGACAGCTTATTCATAGCAGATTGATAACTTGTTTCTAGTGAATTGATTTGCTTCCCTATTTTCTGCAAATCATCCACAAAACCTGCAAATTTTTCATACATTTTACGCGCCCTATCGGCAATTTTGTTTGCATTTTGATTTTGATATTCATATTGCCATAAATTATTAATGGTTCTTAGCGCAACCAAAAGGTTAGTTGGACTAACAAGCATGATTTGATTGTCCATTGCTAGTTTCATAATTTCAGGCTCTGCTTGAACCACATTGGCAAAGGCAGATTCTATTGGTAAAAATAAAAGCACATAATCAAGTGTATTCACACCTGCTAAGTCTTGATAGTCCTTTTTGCTCAATCCTTTAATATGCCCTTTTACAGAAGCTATATGTTCTTTTAAGGCTTTTTGTCTTAACTCTTCGGTGCTTGCATTAACTAGTTTTTCATGTGCTAGTAGTGATACTTTTGAATCAATAATTACATCTTTATTGTTGGGTAAATGCACAACAACGTCTGGCCTAAATATTTTGCCCGATTCGTTGTTCAATTGCTTTTGTACTTCGTACTCATGCCCTTCTCTTAGACCAGACTCATCTAAAATACGTGCAAGTACCACCTCTCCCCAATTACCTTGTTGCTTATTATCACCTTTAAGCGCATTGGTTAAAGCCGCTGCCTCTTGCGTAATTTGAAGATTAAGTTGTTTAAGGCTAGTAATTTCGTTTTTAAGTGCCGCGCGCTCTTGTCCCTCGGTCACATATTGATGATTTATCTGCTTTTTAAAATCATCAAGTTGCTGTTTAAGAGGAGAAATAAGTTGGTTGATACCAGTCGCATTGGCTTGTGAAAACTTTTCTGATTTCTCTTCAAAAATTTTGTTTGCTAGGTTTTCAAATTGTACCTGTAATTGTTTTTCAGCATCTTTTAGCAGTGTTATTTTATCTTCAAAGGAAATACGCTCTTGTTCAAAAGACGCTTTTTGTGATTTTAATTCACTTTTAAATTGCGCTAATTCGCCAGTACAACTTTGATAATGGTTATTTAATGTGTTGAATTCTAAGCGTAACTCTTTTAACTGTTCACTTTGCTGTTGAAGTCGAGCAATTTGTGAAAGTTGTTCTGAAATTGTCGTTCTACTTGTATTTAACGCTTCATTTGACGCTTGTCGCTCTATTACCAATTGCTGTTTTGTTTCATCAAGCAGCGTATTGCTTTGTTGGAGCTGTTGCTCTATTAAACTAGTTTGATGGTGTAATTGAGCAATTTGTTGTTCAAATTCACTTTTTTGTTGAGCGATAGCATATGCATGTTGATTATTTAATGTATTGCTTCTTAGCCAAAAAATAAGCACAAAAAGTAAAGTGAGACCAAATATTAGCCCGAGTATAAATTCAGAAGTTAGCATCCATTGAGGAAGAGTAAATGGCATGTGGAGTGTAATACCCGTTTTTATTAATTATTATGATAATAGGTTACCAAATTAATGACTCAAGAGCATTTTAGATTTGAAAGTATTTCGACAAATAAATCACAAAATAGAGCAACATTCAAACTAGATGGTAAATCCCTTTATTCATTGCAAAACATAATGACTACTTATGATGAAAAAAACAAAAACCGAGTGTTGTATTCAACGGCTCGGTTTTTTCAGATTGCTTTATAGAACAATAGTAAGACTAAGATTCCATTTCAGCAATCTTGACCTTCCAAACTGCTGGACCAGTTTCATGAGCATTTGCTCCTGTACTATCTACCGCTACGGTAACCGGCATATCTTCTACATCAAACTCATATATAGCTTCCATACCTAAGTCTTCAAACGCAACTACTTTTGCGTGTTTAATAGCTTTTGACACCAAGTAAGCTGCACCGCCTACTGCCATTAAATAAACCGCTTTATGCTTTGCAATACTTGCCACTGTTGCAGGACCCCGTTCGGCTTTACCTATCATGCCAATTAAGCCTGTTTCTTCTAGCATCATATCAGTGAATTTATCCATGCGCGTTGCTGTAGTGGGTCCAGCGGGACCTACTGCTTCGTTGCCCACAGCATCTACTGGACCAACGTAATAGATAAAGCGACCAGTTAAATCTACACCTTCTGGCAAGCCTTCACCACTTTCAAGCATGCTTTGAATTCGTTTATGAGCGGCATCTCGGCCAGTAAGCATTTTGCCACTTAACAATACAGTTTCGCCCACTTTCCAATCAAGTATATCTTCTTTGGTAACCGTGTTTAAATCAACTCGTCGAACATCGCTACCTACATCCCATGTTACTTTTGGCCAATCTTCTAGTTTAGGCGCTTTTTGGAAATATGGACCGCTTCCGTCTAATGTAAAATGAGCATGGCGGGTTGCTGCACAATTAGGAATCATTGCGATAGGCTTTGATGCGGCATGCGTAGGAACTGATTTAATTTTAATGTCTACAACGGTCGTTAAACCACCTAATCCCTGCGCACCAATACCTAAGTCATTTACCTTCTTATATATATCTAATCTTAATTTCTCTTCAGTGGTTTGGGCGCCGCGTTCCATTAATTCTTGTATATCAACTGGATCCATTAAGCTTTCTTTCGCTAGCACCGCGGCTTTTTCAGCCGTTCCGCCAATACCTATTCCAAGCATACCAGGTGGACACCAGCCAGCACCCATTGTTGGTAAAGTTTTAACTACCCATTCAGCAATATCATCACTTGGATTAAGCATGACCATTTTCGATTTATTCTCAGAGCCACCGCCTTTGGCCGCAATCATTACTTCCACTTTATCGCCAGCTACCATGTCTATATGAACCACGGCTGGCGTATTGTCTTTGGTGTTTTTACGACTGCCTGCGGGGTCAGAAACAATTGACGCACGTAACGGGTTATTTGGGTCTAAATAGGCTCTACGAGTACCTTCATCAACCATTTGTTGAACCGTTAAGTCAGTTTTATCCCAGCTTACTTGCATACCTACTTTTACAAAACAGGTAACAATACCTGTGTCTTGGCATATAGGACGCTTACCTTCGGCTGACATTCTTGAGTTAATAAGAATTTGCGCCATTGCATCTTTAGCCGCTTTACTTTGCTCTTTCTCATAAGCAGCTTCTACCGCTTTTACGTAGTCTAACGGATGATAATAAGAGATAAATTGAAGGGAATCTTCAATACTATCGATAAAGTCTTGCTGACGAATAACAGTCATAAAATCCTCGATAAGTGTGTTAGTAAGTAATTTGAGAGCATGATGTAACAAAAACATCATGTATTTGCTCGTTACCAATATTCAATTCTCCGGCTACTCTATAAAGTGTTGGTGAATATTGGCTGTTAAATATTGGTTTGAAATAAGTTAACTAAGTATACTACCCGCAAAAATATAGTCTACCAAACAAAGTACGGCAGACTTTAGTGGCACTTTGGTAAAGTCGTTTCTATAAAGATACGAACAGCTACAAAATTACTCATTATATTGAAAGCTGAAGAAATATTAACGTTAATATATAATACAAATCCACTAAGGTTAAATACACTAATATTTTATATTGATATATTTGAATAATTATTACACTAGGGCTTGTTGATATTTATTGTATGATTTTGCATTCAAGACCAACGGCCCTAAAAACATTGACATTATGATCTAATCAGCTTGTGTAGATACTACATATTTTATTATTATAAATTTATTCAGCGCAGTCGCAGGGGTATTTTTGAGCATTTCTCTTCAGTTGAAAACTTATGATGGCATTAGTCTTAATCAACTTATTTCTATTTTTACAGAATATGAATCTAAACCTTGGTCTTTTTGGTTAGACAGCGGTGAAGCGGTAAAACCATTACCACTCAACAAGGATGCATTGGCTCAAAACAACCAAAATATACAAACCAACGCATCAAGCTATGCAGGTAGGTATCATATTATGGTGCACTCACCTGATATCACATTTGAATTTAAGCAGGGTAAGTGGATCATAAAAGGCAAATGGCTAACTCAACCGCCAAGCGAAAAAATCAAACAAAACCTTAACCCCCTTATGGCAGACATAGAAAGTTGCTCGTGCCCTTTTGAAAAATTAAACATTATTCAAACCTTCTATAAAGCTTGCTTTGACCTCACATTCGAAAACGATTTGAACTTGCCATTTTTGGCCGGTGCGGTTGGCGCTTTTGCATACGATTTAAATACATATACTGATAAAATAATTGATAGTAATCCTGAGCAATTTGACCTAGACGATATATCAGTCGGATTCTATAGTAGTAGCCTTATTTACGATTCAACTTTAAATAAGTTACACCATTACCATCACCAAGCATCGCAGCTAACAACTGAGCATCTAGACAGTTATTTGCGCCACGAGCACGAGCCTTGTGAAAATTCTCGACGCTTTACATTAACGCATCAGTGGCAATCAAACCTGACAGAACAAAGTTACTGTGAAAAGTTTTATGAAATAGATGAGTATTTAAAAGCGGGCGACTGTTACCAAGTGAATTTTGCCCAACGTTTTTCTGCAGCATATAAAGGTAGTGAACTCGACGCGTATTTGCAATTAAGAGAACATAATAAAGCGCCCTTTTCTGCTTTTATGCGTTTGCCTAAAAGTTGTATTCTAAGTGTTTCACCGGAACGTTTTTTGTTAGTTGAGGGTTATTCGGTTGAAACCAAACCAATAAAAGGCACGCGAAAACGCTCAGTTGATCCTATAATTGATAAAGCCCTTAGTGACGAGCTACTAAATGCAGAAAAAGATCGCGCTGAAAATTTGATGATAGTCGATTTATTAAGAAACGATTTGAGCAAACATTGCGAGCCTCACTCGGTGCAAGTACCACTCTTATTTAAATTAGAAAGTTACCCTGCCGTACATCACATGGTAAGTACAGTTAGGGGTAAATTAAAAGCTGATTCGAGCCCGTATGATTTATTGAAAGGCGCCTTTCCCGGCGGCTCTATTACAGGCGCTCCTAAAGTAAGAGCAATGCAAATAATACAAGAATTAGAGCCAGATAAACGCAGTATTTATTGCGGAAGTATTGGATATATTGGTATAAAAGGCGATATGGATACAAACATTTGTATTCGCACAATACTCGCAGAGCGCGGCACAATGCATTGCTGGGCGGGTGGCGGCATTGTTTATGACTCAGAAGCGAAAGATGAATTTCAAGAAAGTTTGCATAAAGTTAATAAAATATTACCTGTATTAGAAATGAGCACAAAAGATGACCGAAACTGATTTTTTAACTGCGTTTAATCAACCGTGGAATCAAGAATCACCTAGCAATAAATTCTTTAAAGATGCAAAAAGGCCTGCTGCCGTGCTTATATGTTTATACGAACATGAAAAATCACTACATGTTTTGTTTACTGAACGGGCCACACATTTAAAACATCATGCAGGTCAAATTAGTTTTCCTGGCGGTAAAGCCGAGCACGAAGATAGTAGTTTAGTAGAAACGGCATACCGAGAAGCGCGCGAAGAAATTGGGCTAGATACATCGCATTTGAGATTATTGGGGCAACTTGGCGAATACAAAACTATTAGTGGTTTTGCTGTCTACCCAATTATTGCGAAGTATGAAAAGCCACTTGATATAGAAACTAATTTAATAGTTGACAATAATGAAGTGGCAAGTGTATTTCATGTTCCCTTAGCTTTTTTAATGAATGAAGATAATTACTTTACCGAAGTGATCAGAAGAAACAACAACCAATTTCCTGTCTATTTTATACCGTATAACAACAAAATGATTTGGGGAGCGACTGCGGGAATGATGGCTCAGTTGCAGCAGCATGTGTTGAATATTTTGGGAAAATAGTTATTTCCTAATCCCTACTCACCAAAGCTTTTTACAATAACTCATTAACATTTCTAATACGTTTAATTAGCATTTTTGACTTGTGTTGCCATACTTTTGTGTAACAATTCATATTATTGATATGAGGAAAGCAAATGATAAGTGTATTTGATATGTTTAAAGTGGGTATTGGCCCATCAAGTTCACATACTGTTGGTCCTATGCGCGCAGCATTAAGCTTTGTTCAACAATTATCTAATAACAACATTTTACACAAAACTAGTCATATAAAAACTGAGCTTTATGGTTCACTTGGACAAACTGGCATAGGCCATGGAACAGGAAAAGCAGTAATATTAGGGCTACTTGGTTATTCCCCCATTGATGTGCCTGTTAAGCAAATAGATAGCATGTTGGCTGAGGTAGAGAAAACGCAAAAACTCCTAGCGCTTCAAACCCACGCTATCAGTTTTAAGAAACAAGGCGCTATAACTTTCCACAGACGTAAAACGCTCCCTCGTCATGCGAATGGCATGACTCTTTTCGCGTACAATAAAGAAGAACTATTATTCAGCGAAACCTATTATTCAATAGGCGGGGGGTTTATTGTGACTGAGCAAGAGTTTGATGCGCAAAAACAGGCTAAATTAGCGGAAGCGCAAAAAGACGCGCCATTCCCTTTTTCAAAAGCCAATGAGCTAATTGCTACCTGCAAAGAAAATGGGTTTAGAATTAGCTCGCTTATGCTAAAAAACGAGGCTTCTATTTTAGAAGAATCAGAAGTTAAAGCCAAGCTTGTTCATATTTGGGAAGTCATGCAAGAATGTATCAATAATGGTATTGAAACCGAAGGTATTTTGCCCGGTGGTTTAAAAGTACATCGGCGCGCACCCGCCCTGTATTCAAGATTACAAAATGAACAAAGTAACGATCCTATGCTGGTTATGGACTGGGTAAACCTATTCGCATTAGCGGTAAATGAAGAAAATGCTGCAGGAGGCAGAGTGGTCACGGCACCAACTAATGGTGCAGCCGGAATCATTCCTGCCGTCATGAGTTATTATCATAAATTTGTACGTCCATTATCAGATGATACCGCTTGCAGGTTTTTATTAACTGCCGCTGCAATAGGCATCCTCTATAAGAAGAATGCTTCAATATCTGGTGCAGAAGTAGGTTGTCAAGGTGAAGTAGGTGTGGCCTGCTCTATGGCCGCAGGTGCCCTAACAGAGATACTAGGCGGATCTGTTGACTCTGTAGAAAACGCAGCTGAAATTGGAATGGAACATAATTTAGGGCTAACTTGCGACCCGGTAGGTGGGCTTGTTCAAGTTCCTTGTATCGAGCGAAATGCAATGGGAGCAATTAAAGCAATTAATGCATCTCGTTTAGCACTAAGAGGAACGGGTAACCATAAAGTGTCGTTAGACAAAGTCATTAAAACCATGTGGGATACAGGAAATGATATGAAGTCAAAATATAAAGAAACCGCCAGAGGTGGATTGGCGGTTAATATAATTGAATGTTAAGTATGAAAAATATTTAGCTGAAGCGCTATTTTACAGGTAAAGTTAAATCCTTAAACATACTTTCCACTTCATCATTATTCTTTTGCATCATTGCCCGCTCAACCACATCTTTAGTTAAGTGGGGTGCGAAACGTTCAATAAACTCATACATATAATTGCGTAAAAATGACCCTTTCCTAAAGCCTATTTTAGTTGTGCTGTAATCGAACAAATGGCTAGCGTCTATTTTAACTAAGTCTGAGTCTAATGCTTCATCAATAGCCATAGAAGCAATCACGCCAATACCGACTCCAAGTCGAACATAGGTTTTAATAACGTCAGCATCAGTTGCGGTAAACACAATTTTGGGATCTAAGCCGGCTTCAGTAAAGGCCCTGTCTAATTCAGATCGGCCCGTAAAACCAAATACATATGTGACTAAAGAATACTTAGCAATATCATGAATAGTGATGGTAGTTTTCTTCGCCAAAGGATGACTTTTATTTACTATTACCGACCGATTCCAGTGATAACACGGCAACATAACTAAGTCATTATACAAATGCAGTGACTCAGTGGCGATGGCAAAATCTGCCTCGCCTTTTGCGGCTAAATCACTTATTTGCGACGGCGTACCTTGATGCATATGCAAAGAAACCTTAGGGTATTTATTCATAAAACCTTGAATGACATCTGGCAATGCATAACGAGCTTGGGTGTGAGTAGTCGCGATATTCAGTTTGCCTTGATCAGGCAACGTATGTTCCCTAGCAACAGACTTAATGCTTTCTACTTTGGCTAGAATTTCTCGTGAAATATTTATCACGTCTTTTCCAGCTTCGGTAACGTGTGTCAAGTGTTTACCACTTCTACCAAATATTTGTATGCCTAGTTCGTCTTCAAGCATACGTACCTGCTTACTAATACCTGGTTGAGATGTATATAAATTTTCTGCTGTTGCGGAAACATTTAGATTGTTATTCAACACTTCTACTATGTATCTGAGTTGCTGTAGTTTCATTGATTCCCTTAAATATACAGTCGGTAAATGGTAAGTGATATTGCTTAAATATTTATATTATTGGCTGAACAAATTTTTAGCTTTTAATATTCGAATCATAATTTTTCACTTTTATTCATATAATTGTCTGGTCAAGCGTTAAATTTTGCTACTAAATCACTTTAGCTCATTAGAATTATTAAGTGAATATTCAACACTGGAGGGTGAGAATATGACCCTAGCTAAATTTAGTGCTAAGCAGATTGAATTTATAACCGATAAATAAATATTAGAATGAATCTAAATAATAGCTAATCTATAAATTTTTTGCATATTAAATTTATAGATTTTCATTACTTTATATATGTACCAAGATTGTTTTTGGCTATTTAGGCCTATTAGAATGGCAAAATGTAAAGAAGTATAGGTTAAAAACGGCATGACAAAAATAGACGAAGAAAACAAAGATTCGTTTAAACAACTAGACGACTTAGACTTTTCTGCGATTATCGCTGTTGCGATTCATGATATGAAAAATTCGTTAAGTTTACTTTTGCAATCTATAGACTCAGCCGCATCAAGTGTTGAAGATGGCAATGAGGAAGCTCACCAAAACATTAATAGTGTTCGATATGAAGCAAACAGAATGAACACTACTTTGGTACAAATTCTATCTTTATACAGGGCTGATGCTAACGCACTTCCTCTTAACGTTGATGAGTGTTTTGTTAGTGACCTATTTGAAGAAGTAGTTGGGTCAAACGAATCTTATATAAAAAAACAAAACATCAATATAGCTGTTGATATAGATAACGATTTATCATGGTTCTTAGACAGGGATTTAGTGTATTTGCTAATTAATGATGTATTAATTAATGCAGTTAGATATGGCTGCAACAATATTGAATTAAACGCGCAATTAATTACCGAGCATGAAGTACAGAAACTAAAACTAGTAGTAAAAGACGATGGAAGCGGCTATCCACAATCTATGCTAGAAATGTCGGAGATACAGTTAAACCACTTTTGCATTTCAGAAGGACGAACTGGACTAGGGTTGTTTTTTGCACGCTTAATTGCAAATGCTCATAAGAACAAAGCGCACCATGGTCATATTAAACTTTCAAATGACCCAAACAATGGTGGCAGTGTGTTTGAGCTCATATTGCCATGATTAAACGTTTGTTCCTTTTTTCAAAATCAAAAGCGAGTGCTAAACGACCTTGCATCATTTTTGATTGCAAGCTGTATTCTTCTTAGGGGTGATTTAAGTGACATATACCATTATTATCATTTTAATCGCTTTTTTAATTGTTTGCGGCATTGGTGCTACAGCCATTCAACAGAATAACGAACGCAAAGCGAATGAAAAAAGAGAAGAAGTATCAAAGCAACGAACCATTTACGAAGAAACAGAAGAGTCTATTGTTGCAGCTTTGCAAATGCCCGTGTCTCAGCTATTAATCGCATTAATGCGAAAACGTTCAATGAATTGCCTAAAATCTATTTATGAGCATGCCCCTACCCCTGATATAAAAGCAAAAATATCAGAAATAAAAAAAATTATTGGTACAATTGATATAGCCCAGCCTGCGCCTGATCAAAATAGTTTTGTTCTCCCTAAAACCGATAAAGTCATCATAAAATATATTCAAGCGGTTAAGAAATTGAGAGTAATATTACGTTCTGAACACACAAAAGGAAATATAGCTGGTCAACAGTTTGTAACCGAAGAGAAAGCACTCGCAAGTTTACAACTTAGAGTAAACGTAGAAACACTGCATAAACGAGCTGTAGATGCCATTGCAAATAATATGCAAGGTTCAGCACGCCAGTATATTGAAAAAGGAATTAACGCTTTAAAAAATCACAAGCCACCATCTGAATATACTGAAACCAGACAATCACAATTAGAAGACATGTTAAATGGTCTAGAAATGAATGTTAGAGACAATAATCTTAAACAAATAATGGCTGATAAAGAAAAAGAAAGTAAAGAAATCGAAAGCTTATTTGCGCCAAAGAAAAAATGGTAACCCTGTCCTTAATACTATGATTTATTATTTTAGGTAAATCATTATCATCGCGTTATACTAACAAGCAATTAATTGGGTTAAATAAGAGGCGATCGTATCGCTTGTTAAACCTCTATAGCAATACCAAATATTACCTAAACCATAAATCATAGACTTAACGAATAAAGACGTAGTTTATATATTCGGTAATAACATATTTTCTTTAATAACGACTGGATTGAAAGCTTGATATTTTCTGACCTACCCATTGATCATCGCATCATAAAAAATTTAGAAACAGCACAACTTCGCGAATTAACTGAAATTCAAAAGCAAGCGATTGGGCATGCACTTTTAAATAAAGATATTCTCGCTGCATCAAAAACAGGATCAGGCAAAACGCTTGCATTTGTAGTCCCTATGGTTCATCGCTTACTAAGCCAACGTGCTTTGACAAAAGCTGATCCAAGAGCGCTAATACTTGCACCTACACGAGAATTAGCTAAACAAGTTTATATGGTGGTTAGGCAAGTTATTGCTAATACTCAACTTAAAGCAAACTTGATTGTAGGTGGAGAAAACTACAATGACCAAGCGAAGCAGTTAAAACGTAACCCTCATATTATTGTTGCTACGGCTGGTCGGGTTTACGACCACTTACAAGACAGGCAACTTTTCCTAAATGGCCTAGAATTATTGATTTTAGATGAAGCAGATAGAATGCTAGAACTAGGCTTCAGCGAGCAATTAGGCTATATTCATAAGTTAGCTAATCATCGAAAACGTCAAACCATGATGTTTTCAGCAACTATTGAACAAGCTCAAATAAAAGTAATGACAAATACGTTATTACGCTCACCCCAAATAATTAAAGTAGATGCAGCTAGTCAACCACATAGCGATATAGAACAATTTTTCTACTTCTCTGATCATGTTGAACAAAAAGACGAACAACTTTTAAAGCTTATATCCATTGATGCTAGACAACAGTGTATTGTTTTTACTGCAACAAGAGACGACACGCATCGAATAGCAGATATGTTAAATGAAAAATCTATGCACGCTGTGGCGTTAAATGGCGAGCTTTTACAAAATCAGCGAAATCAAGTTATTCAAGCATTTACAAATAATAAACATGCAATTTTAGTGACAACTGACTTGGCCGCTCGTGGTTTAGATATTAGAAATGTCGCACTGGTTATTAATTATGATTTACCCAAATTTCCAGAAGAGTATATACATAGAATTGGCAGAACAGGTCGAGCCGGAGCAAAAGGAACAGCATTGTCGTTAGTTGGTAAAAAAGACTGGCAAAGTTTCGAAGCAATAAAAGCAAACTTTGTGACTGAAGCGACCTTTAAAACCGTTGAAGGGATACAAACTAAATTTAGTGGTATTAAAAAGAAACATGTAAAACATCATGCAAAAACCACTAAAACAAAAAAAGGCGACAAGAAGACTACACATAAGCCAAAAACTAAACGTTTTAAGACGATGGAATCAAATGAACTTGGCTTTGTACCCGTTAAGCGCAAGAAAGTAGAGCCGCCAACATCGGAAAACGAAGACGAATAAAAAAAGGGCTAAACAGCCCTTTTCATTTTAATACCTTTGCTTAATATTCCCACCAACACTCTTGCCACCATTCTAAAAACTCTTCAAAGTCTATGTAGCCATCGCCGTTTTCATCAATAAGATTGAAACCGTCTTGTACATGACTCGCTTTCGTTTTAGGTGATAAGACCGTTAGCATCTCAACGAATTCTCTTAAGTCTAGTTGACCATTCTTGTCATTATCAAAATAATCAAACTCTTTGCGTATTTCCGCAATTTTTTCAGGGCTTAAAATCTCGCTAGCAGGTTTAGTATCAGTCATCAGGAAATACCCATTTAGATTCTCTGTAATTGAAAGTTTACTCTTTTATACCTAAGGGTGTCTACCAAAAACCGGCTAAATTATTATTTTAAATACATAAAATTAGCCTTTAGGATAATATTTGCACAACCGTAAATTGCGTAGTTTATAACCCTGATTTTAGCAAATTAAAACAGTAATTTTAGTCAAATAATTTTTCACTAGTGTTATTTAGCATTATTTAAGTGTTCCTTATTTTCAGCTCGTGCACGATTTTTAGCTAATGCACGTTGACGTTGGGCTTCAGCTTTATTGCGACGTTTTTCAATCATAACATCCCGCGCCTCTGTACCCACATGTTCTTGCTTGCGCATTTTTGCCAAGTTTACTTGTTTTTCGCGCTCTCTGAATCGAGCAAGTTGATCTTCGCTATGTGTACCAAAGCATTTCGGGCAAGTTACACCAGCCTCATATTGATCACTTAATTTGTCTTCAGCGGTAATAGGCAACCTGCAACCATAACACTGATCATAATGACTTTTTTCTAAATCGTGATTAACTGCCACTCGATTATCGAATACAAAACAATCACCTTCCCACAGTGAATCACTTTGTGGTACGTCTTCCAAATAATTTAATATTCCGCCTTCTAAATGATAAACCTCATCAAACCCTTGTTCTTTCATATACGCAGTTGATTTTTCACATCTAATACCACCGGTACAAAACATCGCTACTTTCTTATGTTTATTCGGATCGAGTTCAGTTTCAACATATTGCGGAAACTCTCTAAAGGAATCAGTATTTGGGTTAATTGCATGTTTGAAAGTGCCAATTTCAATCTCGTAATCGTTACGAGTATCAATTACGGTTACTTCTGGATCGCTAATTAAGTCATTCCAGTCTTTTGGTGCAACATAAGTGCCTACTGATTTTCTAGGATCGATTCCTTCAACTCCAAGCGTCACAATCTCTTTTTTGAGCTTAACTTTTGTTCTATAGAAAGGCTGTTCATCATGCCAAGACAGTTTGAACGAAATAGGATCGATTCGAGCATCATCATTAAGATAAATGAGCAAATCATCAATAGATGATTGCGTACCTGAAATTGTGCCATTTAGCCCTTCTTGAGCTAGCAGAATGGTGCCTTTAATAGAAAGGCTTTCAAGTTTTTGTTTAAGCGGCGCTCGCATTTCCTCAAAATCAGGAAGTGAAACAAATTTATACAATGCGCATACCAAGAATTTCTCTTGGCTAGAAGAAGATTGGGTTGTCATAGTGTTTCCTTGCTTGTTGGAACGTAAAACCAATGCAAATTTCGCGGCAAGATATCATAACTAATCAACAAACCCAATAGTCGATTAATCGTATATCAAAAATTAGCTTGTTGTATTTGTTCTAACAGTGCATCCGCTAAATCATTAATTTGCAGCTTTGATTGAAAATAAGAAGGCTGCTCAATTTTCAACTCTTCTTTAATAGTATTAATTGATGCCGGCACACCACTTCTTAATGCTTGTTGTTTATGCAATGGGAGGTTGTCTATTATTTCATCAGGAATAGGTTGGCTGGCAGATTGCCAATGCAAACTTAAAGGGCATAAAGCGTTTAAAAAATTCAATCTAGTTGTGCAGTATTCAGAATTTGTTAACGTTCCATAATGCTTAGCGTAAGTAGCGTAATCACTTGGTTTTGCATACAAATTAGCTTGGGGGGCACTTTGCAATGTAATACTAGTGTATAAATTATCATTCGACACATCATCAGAAGTTTCTGCATTATTACTGCTCAAGTTATTTACTTGAATAGCTAATAACCAATCAAACGTTGATTTATTAATTTGTCCTTGTTTTTCACTAAGCGATGTTGAAATGCGATGATCTACATCAGAATTATGCGTCGCTAGATCAATTACTCTACTACGGTTGGTGTACACGGAATAAACAAGCTTTTTTATTAAACGTTCTACTGAATATCGGCGACTTTTGAAAATGACTTAACCAAATAACTAATAAGGTCGTTATACATTCTGAATGATTAGATTTTTTAACTAGCTTTACTTCATTCTTTAAACTGAGGATTGTGACTTCTGTCGTATGAACACCATTGATTATTCAACCAAACGCTGTCTAGTAGTTGAAGATAGACGTCCCTTTTTGATGCTTCTGAAAAGTTTGCTCACCAGTTTGGGAGCAAAAAAGATACATACGGAAATGTCAGCTGAGGCTGGCGTAAAAGCGTGTAAAAACAATAGATATGACATAATTGTTAGCGACTTGCAGCTTGGAAATAATCGCAAAAACGGATTTGAGTTTTTAGAAGAAGTAAAGAAACTACGTTACATTAAGCCATCTACTGTTTTTATTGTAATAAGTGGGGATAGCGGTAGGTCAGTAGTACTTGGTTCATTAGAAAAACAACCGGATGATTTTCTTATTAAACCATTCTCTCAAGCACAACTAAACTCTCGTATTTCAAGGGCATTAGAAAGACGACTAAACTTAGCACCACTTTACCAATTAATTGAACAAGAAGACTATAAAGAAGCGACAAACAGCTGTCGAGAATTTATCAAGTCACTACCTAAATACAACAATCAGTTATTGCAAATTTTAGTTGAGCTATTTTGGAAAACAAATAAGTTAGATGAAGCTGAACAAATACTCAATCAAGTATTAGAGGAACGACAATTACCATGGGCATTGTGCGCACAAGCGCGAACTAAACTGCTTAAAGAAGAGTTTGAACAAGCAATAAAGTTATCGAAAGATGCGCTTGATAGCGGAGTTAACCAAGTTGAAGCCTATGACATTATTGCGCAAGCATACCTTGCTTTGGATAAAAAGCCTGAAGCTCTAAAGTTTATTCAAGAGGCCTTAGTTTTATCTCCTTTATCGATTGAACGTCATTTCAGGGTCTGTGAAATTGCCAGAGAAAATGAGAATTATGAACTAGCTATGGAAAGCGCTAAGTCTATTTTTGAGTTATCACAACGCTCTGTTCATAAAAATATTAATCATTTATGCAGCTATATAAGAAGCATGCTAGATGTTGCTGAAAATACCGACAATAAAAGTATTCAGAATAAATATTTACAAGAGTCTTTGTTAGCCCTCTATAAAGCGAAAAATGATGAAAGCAATCGCACACAACCAGATGATTTCGACTTTGAAATATTCGAATCAATCATGCACGCTAGAAGTACATTTATAAATGGTAAAACGAGCGATGCAAAAAAAGAACTAGAACAAAGCCAAATAAAAATAGAGAAAAATTTTACTGAATATCCTGTTGCACTTGCTCCAGATAGTTTGAAATTAATGCTTGATTTAGGCGATTTCGAAGAAGCGGCAAAACTATCTAGATTAATCAAAAGTCAGGCAGAAAAAGTAGATAGTGCGATTTTATATCTTGCAAAAACGGAAGCACGGAAAAATAAGGAGAAACAAAATAATTACGTAAAACATAATAAAACCGGTATTAAATTCTATTCAGAAGAGAAATATTCTCAAGCTTATGAAGAATTTGCGGCGGCTAAAACCAGTTGCCCATTAAACATAGGCGTATCGCTTAACCTCTTGCTATCATTAGTAAAAATGATTCAAACATCCGGTAAACCAGAAGGTAAATATATTGTGGAAACAAGAGAGTTGTATAAATTTATTGAAAATATGCCTCTAAAAGCGGTTCATAAGAGTAAGTTTGAACATGTAAGAAAAGAAGTTGAAGAAATAATTAAAAAGTAAGCGGTGAAAAAAGTGTTTGGATTAAAAAAAATGAATGTTACCTCTGGATCAATTGCCGTTACAGCCTTGCTATCCTGTGGCATATTAGTATATAGCCAGTATGCAGAAGTAAAGCATCCAATAATTGATGCCCAAAAAAAACAAACATCAACAGTACAAAAACCAATTGATGAAAAAAAGAAGCAACCCTACATTATTCAATCGAATGATTTAGAAATAGTAACTACACAATTAAACCAGATAAATGGACAAATAATAGATACCGACCCATCGCTAAATGCAATTAATGCCCTTTTGACTCCTGAACAATATAATGAGCTAGCAATCAATAAAGACTTGACGGTAAGTGAAGCAATAGAACTACAATCCTCTATGTTAATTTTTGATGATGACAATTATTTGAAAAAGCAGTAAGGCCCAACTTGGCATACTCGCGAAGGCTAATTGCCACACACGCGAAAACCACTTGTCATACTCGCGAAGGCTAATTGTCATACTCGCGAAAGCTACTTGTCATACTCGCGAAAGCGAGT
>DDIL01000143.1:63413-68903 GCA_002338515.1 Glaciecola sp. UBA1851
CTCGCGAAAGCGAGTATCTTCTAAAAAGCATAGTAACGTCGAGTATTGCTTTGGCCTTCAATAGCGGTTCGGGAGGTTACCGCTTTCGCGGTAATGACATTTAACACACTTGTCATACTCGCGAAAGCGAGTATCTTCCAAAAAGCATAGTAACGTCGAGTATTGCTTTGGCCTTCAATGGCGGTTTGGGGGGTTACCGCTTTTGCGGTAATGACACTATTTCATTTACCAGTTAGACTTAATACACATAACCTATTTGCAGATAAGTCACTGATGAATTAAACGTAGTGAATTTATCAAACCCAATAGACATAGCCATAGAATCAAAAAACAGGTGGCTTAATTTAACCCCTACTACGCCACCCCATTTACTTTCATTAGACGAATAAATTTCTTGAAAAGAACTAAACTCTTCTGAATAAACACTTTGTTGGATATCATATGTTGTTAACGTAACACCAGCTTTGAGGGTAATAAACCCGTTATTCCACAGTGGGTGAGCATAATTTTGAGTGATGGAGTACTTGTTAATGTCAGTCATTGACGTATCAAGATCATCACGATCTTCACAGAACAAAAAGCATAAGCGTTCAGTACTAAAGCCATCAATATTGACGCCGCTGAAAGAAGTTGACCAATTACGCGAATAATAATAGCTCAACTCGAATCCTGCACTAAGATTGTCAATGAAATTGTCATTATTAACATCGCTTACAGGGGTTGGTACCTTACTATTAATTTCTTTTATGGCTTTACTATTACTAGCGCTATTACCACCAAATAAAACACTAACCGACCATCTACCATCCCAATTGTCTGCTTGTGGTTGGTTAATGTTTGTGTCTTGAGCAACAAGATATGTGCTGATGGATAACATGAAAACAAATAAAATTAATCGCACCCGTAAAGTCCTTTTTATGAATTGAGCACACAAGATATCAGTTAGTTAACGGCTCTGCAAACTAACTAAATCGTCTTTGACTTCTTCTATTTCGTTAATAAGTTTATCCATTTGCTTGTTAGACATCATATCTTTCAGGCCCATAATATACTCAGCACTGGTAGCTGCATTTGCATCCATAGCCTGCTGAAACTCATGCGAACGGAACCTCTCAGGATCGACTATCAAATCGAATAACTTTTGTTTGAAAGCATCTCCTCTCTCAGGGTTTGAAAAGACTATTCTTAACTGTTGCTGATACTCTCTTTTATATTCAATCCAGTGTTGCCTTGTAGAATCAAATCTATCCGAAAAACCCGCAATAAAATCTTTTTGATCATCATTCAATTTACCTAACCACCGTCGAGAGTTTTTTTGATTTCGCTTGACCCAATCTTTCACTTGGTCTTTTTCACTTTCTTCAAGTCGTTCTAATAATTCTTCTTCGTCTTCTACATTTTCTTTTTCTAACTGCGCGAACAAATAAACCATTTGGTCTTTAGACATAGTTGTTGAAAAATCCACTATATCTTGAGCGATATACCCTCTCGACCTTACCCAGTGCTCTCTTGCTCGGGATCTATGTTCTTCTATTCGGTCAGCGGTAATGTTTCCCGTTTTAATATCAGAAATAATATCTTCCAAATGAGCTTGATACTGAGGGAGCTCATTTTGTCGATGCCAATCTAAAAATGAGGCAAACACCAAATCAAATTGGTCTTCTTGCTCGTTTGTTAGTTCGACATAGTCATCAAGATACCAATACACCAACCAGTCGGCATTGTTGTAAGCAAATTTAGTTGAACAGCCGCCAAGTAAAAGTGCAAAAATTAAAACAGTAAATTTTTTCATGTAACTGTTTTCCTTTAACCTTATTTTGTTATTCTAGGAATGAGTTATCTTTTACGACAATAATTAATAAAAAGGTTTCAAATGGCCCTAAAAAGACTTGCTGTTATTACGTCTGGTGGTGATGCCCCAGGCATGAATGCATGTATTCGAGCAATATGCCTTACTGCTGAAAGCCAACAAATAGAAGTGATTGGCTATCGCTCAGGCTATATTGGTCTGATTAAGCAAGATTACATTAAATTAACTTCATCAATGGTACATAACCTCATTCAACGCGGCGGAACTATATTACACAGTGCCCGATGTGAAAAATTTAGGCAAGATGAATATGTAAAAAAGGCAGCCGAAAACCTCAATGAAAATAATATTGATGGATTAATTGTTATTGGTGGAAACGGCTCGTTTAAAGGAGCGGAAAAGCTTGGGGAATATTGGGATAAACCTATTATTGGATGCCCAGGAACCATTGATAACGATATTGCAGGAACCGATTACACAATAGGATACCATACTGCTATTCAAACGGCTGTAGAATCAATCGATAAGGTTCGCGATACGGCCGAAGCGTTTGAGCGCATATTTTTAGTGGATGTGATGGGACGAGAAGCAGGGTTTATTGCATTAAATTCAGCGATAGCCAGCGGGGCTGATCACGTTCTACTTCCCGAAACTTTCACGTCAGCTGCAGAAGAGTTAGTAAAAATTCTTGATAAACTCGACAAACGCAGGCATCACAGGGCCAACAGTAGTCACATTATTGTCATAACTGAAAACTTATGGCCAGGTGGTTTAAATATATTAAAAGACTCTTTATATGCTGAAACAGGCGTGGATGTGAGAATATTAACACTAGGCCATGTTCAACGCGGCGGCTCACCTGTTTGGCAAGACAGACTGCTTGCAACTAAGCTAGGTGATTATGCGGTAACGGCAATGTTAAATGGTGAAAGTGGCGTAATGGCTGGCGTACGTTCTGCCCTACCCGTATCAGTTGAATTTAAATACGTACACAATAAAGATAAAAACTTAAACCCATACTCTATGAAGATGCTAGATACCATCACCTTGTTGGGCTGATTGTTCTCTTGGTTGGATAATTCTAGCTTTGTTGGGCGAAGTATTTGGCTAAGGAGTAGATAAATACTTCTGAAATAGATATCTAAAGCACTTAGTGGTGTGTGGCAATTTTAAAGGCGCTGAATCCATCCCTGGGCGCTCCACAAATTCATCCATGAATTTGAGGCTTTAAAATTGCCACACACCACTAAGTGCTACTTCAATATGTTAATAGTCAAACAATAATTAGAAGCTACATAATCACCTCGTAACTAGTAGCTAATATTCATGCGTTTTAGCCAATGCACCCACCACCAAGCTGGCCCTACTAATAAGTAACGCAAGTCTTCAAAGAATGATGGCTTTTTGCCTTCTACTTTATGGCCAACAAATTGCAAAATCCACATCGCTACAAAAAGTGATAAAGAGAATTTCCATACCGATATATCTAATGAAACTAATAAATTGATACCACCAAATACAGCTATTGTTAGGAGCGTCATGGCTGCGCCAATAGGACCTGAAAGCTTGAAATAGTAATAGAGCATAGGAACGGCTAAAATATGGGCAAATGTAATGTCAAATTGAGCAACAAACTCCGGCGTTGGTATAGACCAAATTAGCCCTATTGTAACGAAAAATATGCTTGGCACAGCAACAGCGTGTATTAAAACATTGGTTTTATTTTGATGGCTTTCGCCGTAATTGTTGATTAACCTTTCAATCTCTCGCATTAACTTGCTACCCCTTTATTTCTTTTTGTTCTTTATTAACATAAAGTTTACATCCCAACTTAGGTTTACACAAGTTTCTAGCTACTTATTTGTTAATTCAGATCAAGTATTGATACACTGTCTATAAGAGGTTGGTAATAATGATAAAATACATCGAGCGTTAATTTTCTACTTGCTTTACAACACAGATTAAACGCCCTACCTTTCTAATAATTTCATAGATAGCCCAAATCATCACAAAAGGTCAAATTTTGCTAAATTTTATTCAGTATGAAATAGGTGTGGAAAATAAAAACGAACATTTATTCTCAGTTGCCATGCATTTGCATATTAATCCGAATCACTCTTCTGAAAATAGCATCACACTAGCTCTTCCTAGCTGGATACCTGGCAGTTATATGATTCGTGATTTTGCGCGAAATTTGCATAGCCTCAATTGCGAAAACAAAGTCATTAGCCTTACTCAACTAGATAAACAGCATTGGCAAATAACCTGTTCAGAAAACATTTGGCCTGAACATTTAGTCTTTACTTATCAGATATATGCGAATGATTTATCGGTAAGAAGTGCTTTTATTAACGATGAATACGCGTTTTTTAATGGTACGTCAGTGTTCTTATGCGTAAAAGAAAATATGTACTGTGAACATAAAGTAACAATTTTAAGCGATGAGATGTTAGGTGATTCTTCTTTACCACACTCGAAACTAGACTCACATAGCTTGCAAACTTCTCAAGTGATAACAGGCATGCCAAAACTAGCAAACAATGATTTTGGCTGTAACAACTATTACGACTTAATAGACTACCCAGTCATTATTGGTAGCGTGACCGACTATTGTTTTGATGTAAGTGGATACAAGTTCCATCTTGTTTTTACTGGCCAAGATAGTATTGATTGTCCGCGCTTAGAGCACGATTTAACGCCAATAATTGAACACCATATTAACCTATTTGGCAGCTTACCTTGCAACGAATATTGGTTTATGACATTAGTTTGTCATAATGGCTTTGGAGGATTAGAACATTTAAATAGCACAGTATTACAGTATGCTAGATTTAGCTTACCTATGCTTGGTGACGAAGACGCTCACACAGAGAAAAAATCTAAACCATATCAACAGTTTCTAAGCTTATGTAGCCACGAATTGTTTCACACTTGGCATGTAAAACGCATTAAACCAGAGGTATTTCACCAACCTAATTTATTTGAAGAAGTGTATACACCTCAACTTTGGATATATGAAGGTTTTACATCTTTGTACGATGACTTAAGTTTAGCTAGAGCTAAGGTTATCACTGCAAGTGAATACGCCGACATATTATCTGAGGCAATAACTCGATATTTACGTACACCCGGTAGGCATAAACAGAGCGCAGCAACCTCAAGCTTCGAAGCTTGGACCAAATTTTATAAGCAGGATGCGGGTTCACTTAATCATATTGTTAGCTATTATAATAAAGGGGCGGTTATTGCCCTGTGTTTGGATATCACTATTAGGCAGCTTAGTAACAATGAATACAACTTAGATAATTTGATGCAGTTGTTATGGCAGCATTATGGAGTTAAAAATATAGGTACGCCAAACAACGTAGTTGAAGTGTTATGCCGAAATGAATTTAATATAGATATTTCTAGCTTTTTACATGTTGCTACACAAACGAGCTTTGATATGCCGCTTCATCAGTTGCTCTTATTTATTGGATTGAAAATGAATATGCGACCATCAAATAGTTTGCAAGATAAAGGCGGGAAAAGTGTTTCTGATTTCAACATAGATATTGGCGCAAACATTAGCCAAAGTGGTGATTATTTATTAATTAATTCGGTTCAGCATCAGCGTAGCGCAAGCCAAGCTGGCTTAATGGTAGGTGATAAAATAATAGCAGTAGACAAACTTGCCTGTA
>DDIL01000134.1 GCA_002338515.1 Glaciecola sp. UBA1851
GAAGTTAATTTTCATAAAAGCACATTATTGTTATTTAACGGTGGCATGCCAGACGTGATATCAGTGCGCCATGATAAGAACTTGGAACGATTCCCAAGCACGTCTATGGCGCTAGGCATTATCGAACCCGAAGATTTCGACCCGGGTATTATTACACTCGAAACACACCCTATCAAAAACCTCTTTTTCTTCAGTGATGGGCTAATAGAACAACAAAATCTATTTGGAGAAGAATTTGGCATGAAAAGAGCCATTGAGATATTAGAAGGGCGAGATAACAAAGAGCCACTTCTCAGCAGAATGGTCAACTATTTCACTGTGTTTAACGAGATGAATGAATTGCAGGATGATTTGTCAATTTGCGACTTACAAGTAGACGCCTTGATGGATAAACATACATATGAAGAAAAATCAGAACATACAAGGAAAGCTGGCAACATACTTGCATCTGTAGAAATACAGGGCGGTTTAATTGCAGAAACCGACATAATTGGAATTTTTGACAGCTTAATGCGATGTGTAGATGTAGTGGGTGATTTACGTCAAAAGGCATTCACTGTATTCGCAGAACTCATCAGTAACGCACTTGATCACGGTATTTTAGATTTAGATTCAAACCTTAAAAACGACTTTGCTGGATTTGCCGATTATTTGGCACTGAAAGAAGAGCGTTTAGCAAACATGAAAGATGCCGATAAGTTAACAATGACGTTCGGCTTCAACCCAACTACAGAAGAATTGAAATTTTCAATAATCGACAGTGGTAGCGGTTATGACCTTAACATGACCGGAAACATGGATGATTCAAAGCTCTCTGGAAGAGGGTTAGCACTTATTAATAAACTTTGTAAACAAATCGATGTGGAAGCCCCTGGCAATAACACATCAGTACTTTTAAAGCGGGATATTTAATCAATGAACAAACACATATTGGTAGTAGATGATTCGCCATCTATCCGTCAAATGGTTCAAGTAACTCTGAAATCAGCCAGATATCAAGTTACGACAGCGGAAGATGGACAAGCAGCATTAGATTTATGTAAGCGCATGCAGTATGACTTTGTGATTACTGATCAGAACATGCCACGCATGGATGGACTAACGCTTATTAAATCATTAAGAAGCCTAGGTAGCTATCGCTCAACCCCTATTGTTGTGCTTACCACTGAAGCGAGTGACTCAATGAAAGCGCAAGGCCGAGCGGCTGGCGCAACCGGCTGGATGGTGAAACCATTTGACCCTCAAAAGTTATTGACCGTAGCGGCCAAGGTTTTGAATTAAACAGCAGTATGAGCCATTAATGCAAGAACAATAGCAAGCGATAGAGGAAAGTCAATATGTCAGTAGATATGAGTCAATTCTATGGCGTCTTCTTTGAAGAGAGCCAAGAACATCTAGAGGAGATGGAACATCTGTTGATGGAATTGTCTCTGGATGATCCCGATATTGAGGAACTCAATAGTATTTTCCGAGCCGCGCACTCCATTAAAGGAGGAAGTGGTGTTTTTGGTTTTGATGCGCTAACTGGCCTGACTCATGTGATGGAAAACATACTAGATTTGGCCCGTAAATTTGAACTGTCACTCACCAAAGTCATTGTTGATCAATTATTAGTGACGGTAGATACACTCAATCAAATTCTGGACTGTTATCAGAATGAAGAAGAGATTGATTGGGGCGCCATTGAAAAAGGTACCGCAGCATTAGAGGCTCTTTTAAAAGAGGACAATGCTGAAGATACGACTGCTGAAGCTGACGAAGGATTTGGTCTATATGATAATCCTGTGACTGAATCAGATGACGATGATTTTGGCTTTTTTGATGATGTAAGTGTTGAAAATGAAGAAAAATCATATGGCTTTTATGAAGAAGAGTCACAAAAAACGGATGACAATTCAGACGATGTAAATTCGTCTAATGACGATGATGAATGTTTTGGTTTCTTTGATGATGAACCCGCATCAACACAAGAAAACACTGTATCTCAAAGCAATGATAACGAACCGAAAAATATTGCAAAAGACGTTGCTCCAGAGCAATCGGAATCGAATTCACAACAAGCTGATCAATCTACTTCGGCTGCAGTAGAAAACAAAACGGCAAAGATTAAAAGTGTTCCTCAAGTAGCATCCTCATCACCAAAAGCTTCTGCGAAAACGACAGCTAAAAAACCAAGTGCTGCTGCCAAAGCGAAATCTGAAACCAAAGAATCGAGTTCGATTCGTGTTGATACTCTGAAAATTGATTCGTTAGTCAATCTTGTAGGTGAGCTTGTTATTACACAGTCTATGATAAAAATTGTAGGCAAAGATGTGCATGGCGAAACTGAAGAAAAGCTAGACGGTGCGATTATTGAGCTATCTAGAAATATTAGAGAAATTCAAGAAGCCGTCATGTCAATGCGTATGCTTCCTATGTCATTTGCGTTTAATCGCTTCCCTCGAGTGGTAAGAGATTTAGCCGGTAAATTAGAAAAAGATATTGATTTAGTTATTGAAGGCGGGGCAACTGAGATAGATAAAGGCTTAATAGAAAAGCTAGTTGACCCATTAACCCATTTAATTCGAAACAGTATTGACCACGGCATAGAAATGCCGGATACCCGTGAAGCAATGGGTAAGTCTCGTAAAGGCACTGTAATTTTGGGCGCCGAACAAAGAGGCGGTAGCATTATCATTACTATCACCGACGACGGTGCAGGATTAAATAGAGAAAGAATCCTTGAAAAAGCCATGAGCAATGGTTTAGACGTAAGTGAGGATATGCCAGACGAAAAAGTATGGCCACTTATTTTCGAAGCCGGATTCTCCACTGCCGAAGCCGTTACTGATGTATCCGGTCGTGGTGTGGGAATGGATGTGGTAAGAAGAAACATCGAATCAATTGGCGGTATGGTGGAAATTGAAAGTCATCAAGGCGTGGGCAGTGTATTTAGAATTCGACTACCACTTACACTAGCCATAGTCGATGGCATGTGCGTGTCGGTCGCAGACCAAACTTTCGTTGTACCTCTAACTAATATTATTGAATCAATGCAACCTACTCATGACCAACTCAAAACCATTGGCAATGACCACTTACTATGGGTAAGAGGTGAATATTGGCCACTTGTTTCAATGTACCAGATGATGGGAATAGACAATGCCATCACGACCCCAACCGACGCTATTGTTGTGCTAGTAGAAACAAGCAGAAAACGCTTTGGGATATTAGTCGATTCGTTAGAGGGTCAACAACAAGTAGTGATTAAAAGTTTAGAGCAACATTATAAACGCGTACCCGGAGTGGCAGGTGCCACTATTATGGGTGACGGCAGCGTAGCCATGATATTAGACGTCGAATCAATTGCGTCAGATGTTCAAAACCTTGTTCCGCAGGAGGTATCAATTGCAAGCTAGTACACAAACTAACGCACCTAAACAAGCTGGTGCTAACAGATCAGATTCTCAAGTTGCAGTTAACGCAAACGAGGTTCAACACGAATTTTTAACCTTTGTTCTAGGTAGTGAAAATTACGCACTAGACATAATGACGGTAAAAGAAATACGTGGCTATGAAGATGTCACAAAAATAGCCAATGCTCCTGCATATATTAAAGGTGTTCTCAACCTAAGAGGCGATATTGTGCCAATTGTTGATTTACGCTTAAAGTTTGATGTGGGTGAAGCGACATACGATGAATTTACCATTGTCATCATGCTAATGGTGGGTGAACGAATAGTTGGAATCGTGGTAGATGAAGTGAGCGATGTGATTAAAGTAAATGAATCAGATGTGAAAGCGCCACCGGAGTTTGGTGTGGCATTTGATAGCGCATATTTACATGGGCTCACATCAATTAATGATCAAATGATTATTTTGGTCAACATTCAAAAATTAATTTCAAGCGACGAGCTTGGATTGTTGGATGCCAATGCAAATAAATCTCTGGAGCAAGAGTAGTATGAAAATTTTAAGCTTGTTTGATAACGTCAAACTGCCATTAAAAATGTCTATTATTGGGCTTTTGGCAGTCGCTGGGCTTGCCTTGCCCACATACTATTACACCCAACTATCTCTGGAAAATCAGTCTTCAGCGCAAGTTGAATTACAAGGTATACAGCCAACTTCAATGATGGTAAAACTGAAAAAGGTAATGGCCGAGCACAGAGGTATGTCAGCGGCATTACTTAATGGGGATTCAAGTAAAGCTTCTGCGGTTAGTAACAAAGCTCGAGAAGTGGATGACCAATTTAAACGTGTAGAGAATGCGTTAAGTATTGTCTCAAAAGATTCTGGCATTCTGCGCAGTTTCAGTGACGTTAAATCTGACTGGAATGGTATTAAAAATAGAGTTAGCTCAGGGCAAATTGCGCCTGCTGATTCCTTTGCTCAGCATTCAAAAATGCTTCAAAACAGCGATTTAATTATATCTGAATTATCAAAATATTTCTTATTAAGCTATGACCCCGCTGCGGCTAGCTACCACACTATTATTGCCAATTATCAAAATTTACCAAGATTAGCCGACTCCTTAGGTAAAATTCGAGGGGCAGGTGCAGGCGTACTGACGACAACTGAAGTATCTGAATCTAGAAGAGCGGCGATACAAGGCTTCTTAAATAACCTTGAATCCCCATTGCAAGATTTAAAATACAACATGAATTCAGCTGCAGAGGCTGACTCTCGATTCAACAAACTATCACAAGACGCTGATGGATTAACTAACACAGTCGTTCGGTTATCTGAATTAGCTAGGTCAGAAATAATATCACGTGATGTAACAACCTATAATGCGACTAACTTTTTTAATGAATTTTCAAGCGCTATTAACGAGTTATATAAATTACATGACGGTAGCATTGCATTGTTAACAACGGTAATTGAAGAACGCTCAAATAATGCAGCTAGCGAAAGAGCGACCACACTTACCTTTATAACTGGTTTAGTGCTTATTAGCGCCGTTGTTGGTTTCTTTATTGTTGTATCATTAAAACGCTCAACTACCCGTTTAATTGGATTTTTCTCTGAAATCTCACAAGGTAACTTTGCGTTAGAATTTAACACATCTAGAAAAGATGAAATGGGTATCTTGGAAAATGAACTTTCAAACTTAAATGCTCAATTAGCCGCATCAGCAGAAGTAGCAATAGAAGCATCGCGCGTTAAACAAGCATTAGACAACAGTTCTACCTGCTTTATGATGTCTAATTCAGATCGCGAAATCACCTATATGAATGACTCGGTTTACACAATGCTGAAAAAATGTGAAGCCGATATCCGCAAAGACTTACCTCAGTTTAATGTCGAAACACTTATTGGCACTAGAATTGATAGCTTCCATAGTAATCCAGCGCATCAACATAAAGTGTTAGATCAACTAAAAAGTGTTCATAAAGCAAAATTAGAACTTGGTGGGTACTCATTCCAGTTAAATATTAATCCAATTCGGGATGAAGACGGGAATGACCTAGGTAACTC
>DDIL01000110.1 GCA_002338515.1 Glaciecola sp. UBA1851
CATATGTTGCTGTCACAGCAGTATCAACCGCGGTACAAGCTTCACGCACTCACTCTGACAAAAGTTTTTACCAACTACTGTTGAGTGAAAAGGCTTCAATTGCTGCATACAAAGGCCGTCAGTTATCTTTTGCTAAATCTACTCGGCAATTGCGTCAACCCCTGATACTTGCTCACGCAGGAGCATTAGTGACCAGCGCGCCTTTGCCTGGATTTTTACATCAAACCAATGATTTAGATACCTTAGGTGCAAGCGTCACCGGGTGTAAGGAAAATTAATATGCGCAAATCAAGTTTTATTGTCCCTTGTCTTTTGTTGTTTAGTGTTTATTGCAATGCTTTGCCATACGCCTATGTAACCAACGAAAAAGATGACACTTTATCTATTATAGATATGAACAGTTTCGAAGTTGTAGACACAATAGATATAGGTGACCGCCCTCGTGGTTTTATTTTAAGTGCGGATCAAAAACTTGCGTATATATGTGCGTCTGATTCTAATCGCATTCAAATTCTTGATTTAGAAACCCTGACTATTGTAGGTGATTTGCCATCTGGAGAAGACCCAGAAACCATTGCTTTACACCCAAATGGTACGACTATATATACCGCCAACGAAGATGATGCATTACTGACTGTGATTGATATTCCAAGCAAATCGGTGATTTCACAAATAGATGTGGGCGTTGAACCAGAAGGGCTGGCAGTAAGCCATGATGGTAAAACCATGGTGGTAACGTCGGAAACAACCAATATGGTGCATTGGGTTGATACTAAAACGCATGAGAACATTGCTAATAGCCTAGTTGCCGCGCGTCCTAGAGATGCGCATTTTAGTCTAAATGATGATTTATTATGGGTAAGTTCTGAAATTGGTGGCACCGTGTCAGTTTTTGATACCACCTCAAAAGAAAAAATCAAAGAAATAGAATTTAAAATAAAAGGGGTATTTAAAGATAAGATCCAGCCAGTTGGGATATTATTAATGAAAGACCAGCCCAAAGCATTTGTTGCGCTTGGCCCCGCCAACAGGGTTGCCGTTGTCAATACTGATACCTATGAAGTAGAAGATTACATATTAGTGGGTAGAAGAGTCTGGCATCTTGCGTTTAATGAAGATCAATCCTTACTACTTACCACTAATGGCGTGAGTGGCGATGTGTCAGTGGTCGATGCAAATTCATACGATGTCGTAAAAACAGTAAAAGTGGGACGATACCCATGGGGTGTTGCAGTTAAATATAAATAATGAATATTTCGGTTAATCAACTAAGTTATCAATTTGGTAAAAACGCCGCATTGAATGACGTTTCATTTAGTCTAAAAGCAGGTTTCAATATTCTGCTTGGGCCTAATGGCGCAGGTAAAAGCACGTTATTTTCCCTGTTAACGGGTTTAAGAAAAGTAACCAATGGCGACATAAGTTTTAATCAGCAAAAGATGGAAAAGCAGCGCCAATCGATTTTAAGTAAAATAGGGGTAGTGTTCCAAGAAAATACTCTCGATCTCGACCTCAGTATCAAACAAAATTTAGGATATTTCGCATCTTTACATGGCTTATCTGAAGCAAAAGCATTAGCGAATATAGAAGACGTACTAACACAGCTAGCTCTGAATGATAGATTAAACGACAAAGTGCGCAATTTAAATGGAGGCCATCGCAGACGAGTTGAAATTGCACGTAGTTTATTGCATGAACCAACTTTTCTTTTATTAGACGAACCTACCGTAGGACTGGATATTGCCTCTCGAAAGCTAATCCTAAACTTTGTGCGCAATTACGTTAAAAAACGTCAATCGATTGTACTTTGGGCAACCCACTTGTTAGAAGAAGTGGAAACTGATGATGTCTTGTTATTGCTAATCAATGGCGAGGTTAAAGGTTTTGATCGTTGCCATAAATTATTAACACAACACAAAATGGATAATGTATCAGAACTATTCACCAACCTTACTCAAGCAAAGGGGCATAAATAGATGTATTGGCGTTGCTTTTTGGGTGTATTAAAGCGTGAAATGCTAAAATTTTGGCAACAACGTTCACGATTACTCAGTGCGCTTGTGCGTCCCCTTTTATGGTTATTTGTTTTTGCAGCAGGGTTTAGATCAGCGCTTGGTCTATCTATGATAGAGCCATATGAATCCTACATTTTATACGAGGAATATATCGTACCGGGCCTCGCCGCTATGATTATATTATTCAATAGCATGCAAAGCTCGCTATCCATGGTTTATGACCGTGAAATGGGTAGCATGAAGGTGTTATTGATGAGCCCATTTCCAAGAGAGTTTTTGCTGTGTAGCAAGTTGATTGGCAATACATTAATTTCTGCTATACAAGTTTATATCTTTCTATTGTTTGCATTATTAGTGGATGTTGAATTAAGCTTTTTGGGTTATGTATATGCGTTCCCAGTGATTTTTCTATTAGCACTTTTCCTTGGCTCTATTGGGTTATTATTAGCTAACAATATTAAACAACTCGAAAACTTTGCTGGCGTCATGAACTTTGTTATCTTCCCCATGTTCTTTTTGTCTAGCGCCCTATATCCACTTTGGAAAATGCGAGAAGCCAGTGAAGTCTTATATTGGATATGTCAATTCAATCCATTTACTAGTGGTGTGGAACTCTTGCGTTATAGTTTCTATGAAAAATTTGACGCGCAATATTTAGTCGTCGTTGTATGCGTCACTGTTATATGTTTTATTGCTGCGGTACGCAGTTTTGAGCCTAAGGGCAATAAAATAAAGAAAGTATCATAAAAATGAGAGTAAATTGGATTTAGAAGACACCCCGATCACGATACACCATGTAGACCAATATCCTGCGGTTGATATTGATTGTCTAATTTTTCCTGTGTTTAAACATGACCTATCACTCAATAACATACCAATTAATAATAGTGCGTTAGACCATATAAAATCTGTCATTGATTATGAAAATTTTACTGGGGAAGCAAGCGAAATAGTTATCACTCATGGGGATGCAAACGGGAAGGTAAGAAAGTTTGTTGTTATTGGTTTGGGTGAGCAAGATTCAAGTAATATTTCGAGTTTGCGCAAAGCGCTTTCAAGTATGTTTGCAACATTATCTAAACATAATCAAACTCACCTAGGTTTATGCATACCAAGTGCGTTAAATGATTATGTTTACCGTATGTTTGAAGCCAGCGTATATAGTTTTTGCGGTGCCCAATATCAATTCCATGGCTATAAAACAAAAGCTCAGCCCTTTCATCCTAAAATACTAAGCTGTTTTACAGAAAGCGAAAAAGCACTAAACGCTGCGCTACCATTCTTAATGGCTGAACAAATAGGGATAGCGACGACAAAAGACTTAGCTAACATGCCAGCTAACATATGTACGCCAGATTATTTAGCCAAGCAATGCGAATGGCTCGGCTCACAGTTTAATAAAATAACCACCACTATCATTGACGAACAGGCATTGTTCGAGCTAAATATGCATAGTTATCTTGCAGTAAACCAAGCGTCAAGCTACCGCGCCAATATGCCCGTGATGGAATATAAAGGAGCCGATGAAAACCATGCACCTATTGTTCTGATTGGTAAGGGCGTTACTTTTGATACAGGGGGTATTTCTATCAAAGGCGCTGCTGGCATGGAATCCATGATTTACGATATGGCAGGCGCTGCCAGCGTATTCGGATTAATGCATGCCATCGCCATATTAGATTTGAAAATAAACGTTGTAGTCATTCTCGCTACAGCTGAAAACTGTGTTGATGGAAATGCATACCGACCCGGTGATGTGTTAGAAACTATGAGTGGACAAACGGTAGAAGTGATCAGCACGGATGCCGAGGGACGACTACTACTTTGCGATGCAATAAGCTACGCGAAATGCTTTAATCCATCTTACGTTATCGATATTGCAACTTTAACAGGCGCAGCTATTACAAGCCTTGGCCATCATGCAACAGGACTAATGAGTAATGACGAAACATTGCAAACTGCGTTAATTTCTGCAGGTAAAGCCCGACATGATAGAGCGTGGGCATTTCCTTTGTGGAATGAATATATGGCAACATTAGAATCCACTTCAGCAGATATCAAAAACACCGGGAGCAATTCGCCTGGCATGATCACCGCAGGCTGTTTTCTATCTAAATTTGCAACAGGAGTGCGATGGGCTCACCTTGATGTTGCTGGCACGAGCTTCACTTATGGTAAGCAAAATACAGCAACCGGTAGGCCACTACCGATGTTGTTAAAGTTCATTGCAGAACAAGCTCATGCTTTAGTCGTGCAATAAGTACTGCAATAATTCCTACTTTAGTACCATTTTTAAAATGTGCTATATTGCCTATACTTTCTTCCGTACATTAACAAGCGGAGCAAGTAATATGTGGAAAAAACCTGAGTATCAAGAAATGAGACTAGGATTCGAAGTAACTTTATACATCAACAACAGATAATTTGATTGTAAAAGTTTAATTTTTTAAAGGTTGCTAAGGCAACCTTTTTTGTCTAAAGCGTTAGCGATTTCTTACAAAGGCTTCTAAATATGCAAATCCTAATTTTAGGTGCAGGTGCTGGAGGCGGAGTGCCTCAATGGAATTGCCATTGCGATGTGTGTGCTGGTATTCGTCATAAAAAAATCAATGCAAAAGAACGAACGCAATCAAGTATCGCAGTAAGCAGTGACGGGAAGGATTGGATATTAATTAACGCCTCTCCTGATTTACGTCAACAAATAAACCACGAACCCAAACTTTGGCCTGAAGATGGCGTGAAGCGCGGCACCTGCATAACGTCAATCATTTTAACCGATAGCCAAATAGATCACACTACAGGTTTGTTAACTTTGCGCGAGGGCCTGCCTCTTCCTGTGCACTGTACCGATGTAGTTTATGAAGACTTAACTACAGGGTTTCCCTTATTTAACATGTTAAAACATTGGCACGGAGGGTTGCAAAGAAGAGTGATAGAAACCGATCATACTGCGGCATTTAAACCAGAAGGTTGTGGTACGTTAGAGTTTAAGCCAGTCGTACTCGAGTCAAATGCCCCTCCCTATTCCAAATATCGAGACAACATCGTGCCTGGCAATAATATCGGATTAAAAATTACCGATACTGAAACAAACAAAGTGTTGTTCTATGCACCAGGTTGTATGCAAGCTAGTCCGTTAGTGAAACAAATGCTAAGTGAAGCAGATTGTGTGCTATTTGACGGTACGTTATGGCTAGACGATGAAATGATATCAAATGGCTTTAGTGATCGCTTAGGTACCCAAATGGGACATATGCCAGTAAATGGCGAAAATGGTGCGATTGCCATGCTAAATGAATATGACATAGAGCGTAAAATACTGATACATATCAACAACACTAACCCTGTATTAAATGAAGATTCTAGTGCTTACGAAGCACTGACAAAACAGAATATTGAACTGGCCTATGACGGCATGGAAATTACTCTGTAGTTTAAAAAATTAAGTTAATGGACACGCAACAATGACCAAACAAGCATTAAGTAAAGAAGAATTTGAACAAGCGCTAAGGGCGAAAGAAAAGTACTACCATATTAATCATCCTTTCCATAAACGGATGAATAACGGTGAATGTAGCAAAGAAGAAATTCAAGGTTGGGTCGCAAACAGACTGTACTATCAAATCGCTATTCCAGTAAAAGATGCAGCGGTGCTAGCAAATTGTCCAGATATGGCTACTCGAAGAAAGTGGATCCAACGCATCATTGATCACGATGGACGTGATGGCGAAGAAGGATTAGGCGGGATTGAAGCTTGGCTTCGTTTAGGTGAAGCGGTTGGTCTAAATAGAGAAGAACTATTAGATGAGAGACACTTGTTACCCGCAGTAAAATTTGCGGTAGGTGCTTATGTTAACTTTGTTAGGCGTGCAAGCTGGGAAGAAGCAGCATGCTCTTCATTAACCGAGATGTTTGCTCCAAAAATCCACCAGAGTCGTCTTGATACATGGCCAGAACATTACGACTGGATAGATCCAGACGGATTCAAATATTTTCAAATGCGATTAAGCCAAGCTAGACGAGACGTGCAGCATGGACTGGCTATCACGTTAGATCATTTTGTGACCCGCGAGCAACAAGATAAGGCACTAAATATTTTACAATTTAAATTAGATGTACTGTGGTGTGTTGCCGATGCAATTTGTTTAGCCTACGAGCATAAACGCGTACCTTACGATGGTATTGCCAACCAATCTATTAGTCATAAAGGTATGCTATGAGCAACTCTCCTAAGCTCAACCCTTTGTATCGTTTACAGTTTGAAAAGGCACAAAACTGTTATGTATTGCTTTATCCAGAAGGTATGGTAAAACTGAGCGATTCTGCTTCTGAAGTTTTGACGCTTGTTGATGGAAGTACTAGCGACGGAGACATCGTAAAAGCCTTACAGCAAAAATTTCCAGATGCCGCCGACCTCATAGAAGCCGATGTTAAAGAATTCCTTGTTGATGCCTTAGAAAAAGGCTGGATAAAATATGATCGATGAGAACAAAGATAATCTAAGTGGCGAAGCTAACAGCACAAAACACGATGTTGGCCCTCCTTTATGGCTGCTTGCGGAATTAACCTACGAATGTCCTTTGCATTGCCCTTATTGCTCTAACCCTATGAACATGGAAGGCAAGGAACTAGAAATAGATACTCAAAAGTGGTTAGAAGTATTATCCCAAGCACGCGAGATGGGAGCAGTTCAGCTTGGCTTTTCTGGCGGTGAACCGCTGCTTCGAAAAGACTTAGAAGTTTTGGTAAAACACGCAAAAGAACTTGGCTTTTACACCAACCTAATTACTTCTGGTATTGGTCTGACAGAGCGTAGAATAGCGAATTTGAAAGAGGCTGGTCTTGACCATATTCAACTAAGTTTTCAAGCAGCCAACGCTGAAGCAAACGATCTTATTGGCAATAAACGACACTCATTTGAACAAAAGCGAAAAGTAGCCAAATTAGTTAAGCAATATGACTACCCTATGGTACTTAATTTTTGTATTACTGCACAAAATATTGAGCAAATTGATGATGTAATGGATTTAAGCACAGAGCTAAATGCAGATTTTGTAGAGTTAGCCACTGTGCAATATTATGGTTGGGCCTATGAAAATAGAGATCATTTATTACCGACTAATTCGCAACTAGTGTTAGCAGAAGAATATGTCAATAAATTTCGAGACCAACAAAACGGCCAAGGCCCGAAATTTATATTTGTAACGCCTGACTACTATGAGACCCGTCCAAAAGCGTGTATGAACGGCTGGGGAAGCACATTTTTAACGGTCACACCTGATGGCACATGCTTACCTTGTCACAGTGCTAAAATATTACCGTTAGAATTTCCTAATGTGAAAGACAAATCTATTCACGATATTTGGCATAAAGATTTTAGTTTCAATCATTTTAGAGGCTATGACTGGATGCCATCGCCTTGCCGAGATTGTGACGAAAAAGAAAAAGATTTTGGCGGATGCAGATGCCAAGCATTTATGTTAACTGGCGATATGCATAAAACCGACCCAGTATGTGATAAATCTCCCGATCACCATTTGATTACAGATGTTATTAATAAAGCTGGAGAAGAACCAAGCGTAGCACTAAAATATCGAGTGTTAACTAAAGATAAAATAAACATAAAAGAATTGAATGAGTAATATGTTTCAGACCACGATTACAGATGAAAATTGTATCTAAGTTAATCGATAGCACAGTTTACACCGCAGTATTTGCGTTAAATACGCCTGCATTTGATCACAGCGGTATTAGCCACTTAGCTGAACATATGGTGTTTCGCGGTTCTGATAAATACCCCGCTTCGCATGAATTATTTATCATTAACACTTTATTGCCTGCCTCAGTCAACGCTTCAACACAAAATGGCATGACGTTTTATTTTCTAGAGTGCAAACACAAAGCACTATTTTTACTGTTGCTCGATTATCTATATTCAGGTTTAGTTCAAACTGAATATCTAGAATCAGAGTTTGAACTGGAACGAGACGGGGTTATACTTAGAGAGTTGTGCATGTACGAAAGGCACGAGGAGTATTCACTTTCTGCAGCCGCTTTGCGAGGTGACACCAGTTCTATAAACGTCAATCACTATGGTGGTTTTAGCGATACAATCGGTGAAAACTCGATAGACGATCTTATCCGCTATAAGCGCACTTATTACCAACGAAATGCAATTACACTATTTCTGAGTGGGCCAGAGCAAATAACATTACCCCCAGAATTACTGGCCATTAGCGCATCTAAGAACGAACCGACTAACAAAAGCGATGATAAAATTACCGAACCTACAGTGGACGACATAAAGCCAATATTAAAAGAACAAAGTAACTTGGTTACAAGTGAGAGCGAAGTCACAAATGGAGATAAACCACGTAATGTAATCACATGGCGATTTCATGCTGCATATATGCAAGGTTGCAAAGCATATAGAGGGACGTTGTTAGCTACATTAAATGATTCTGAAAGCGTGATAATTGAAGATGACATAAATTGTTCAGGTCTTTTTGCATTTAGGGTCATAACTGATAGATCTCAGCAACTCATCCCCCTTATTCAAGATTGCTTTAAACATTTTGAGATTAAAGCGACAACATTTGACTTGGTAGATACGAAGCATCATAACAAAGAAGTAAAAAGTTGCATACAACACTATGTCGAACAACACGCTTGTTTACCGCCAGCTGCGCCTTTCTCATATTATTTAACGTCACATCATCATAGCTACCTGCACGCTATCGAGCCACGGCTAGCTGAAGAAACACATTTACAGGCAAAACAAGCGCGATCATCTATCGCTGAGCTAGCTAGTCAGTATATTTCATTAAACCATGCGCCAGACCTGCCTCGGCTTTTTCACAAGTTAATGGAAAATCAAAATGTTGGCAAATTCAGTATTTTTGACAAAGTGAATTGGGTACTGGATGTGTCTGACATAGATTGCGGCACTTTAGAATCTTTAATTATTTCACCTAAGTTTTGGTCTCCTCGGCTAAACGGCGACTGTTATGCAATGGGTTTAGGGTGTAAGGATGGTCGTTTTTTTGTCTATGGCGCAGAGGATGTCAAAACATCAATACGAGAACAGATGCTCATGGAAACACTACTACACTAATAACGTTTTCAGAAGTATTTTACCCCCAATTAAACGTCCATTCGTTCGACAAACCTTTAATGTCTATATTCGGCACCTCAGTTTGCTTGTTTTCCCGCAACTCATTCCAAAGTACCCATACTTTCTCAACACTAAACTCACTTTGAACGCGCTCTACAAGAGTAAATTCATTACCAGCCTTAACTTTACCCGGCTCAAGCACGCGGTAATACCAACCACTACGATTAAAGGCAATTAATAATGCTTGCATGTGTGCATTACCAATATGGTGATTAAGCTTCCAGCAAGGCATACGAGGTTGGCTAACTTGCAGCAACGCAGTGCCTACTCGATAAATATCACCAATATAAACATCTTCGTCTTGCATACCTTGCGATGAAAAGTTTTCTCCAATACAAGGCTGTTTAAACTTTTCAGCTAAATGTGGCAGCGCTTCCGCTAACATCTTATAATTTTCTATTGGATATTGATAAACCGCTTTCTCGAATCCGCCGTGTACACGTTTATCTGATTGAAAATCTCCATGCAGGCCGGTTTCATTTAGTTCCACTTCATCTGTGGTTTCTACTTTTAATATACCGGTAGGAGTATTTGCTTTTCCAAGGACAGAAGGGGTCGCAGTTAATATAGATTGTAAGCGCAAAAGAAATAATCCTAATAGTGTTGATTCAACGCATGTTAAAAATAGACATATGTATATAAAAATAACAAAATTTATATATATTGTTAACTTATTCCTCTTGTTTTCATAAAATAATACTCACACATTGCTCTATGTTCATAGTTTATAAGACTTTTGTATAGCTTAGTTATATTTGTTTTGTATTATTTCCACGAAAAAATTAATCTATATCAAGGTTTAGTTCGGTACTTCTTTATATACTCTCTTTATTGACGATATGATGCGTTTTTGAATATTCAGTCTTATTTAAGTTTAACTTGCTTTACGCTAATTAGCGCATAAAACAATATCGCTGAATAATAGATTAAAGAGATTGTGTGACACCTCTTTTTGACATGACCTAGCGAATCAGAAATACGAAACCAGTGACCAATAACTTGGCGTCTACTTTTAAAGGAACAACATATGAAATCCCTAGTCATCTTAGCTATTCTACTTACTTGCTTTTCTTTGCAAGCTAAAGATAAACATATCAACAAAAATATGAATGAAGTGACCAACGCTCGAACAGTTATTACAGTCACAGAAACTGAGAGAGCATTTATTCTTGAGCGCATGCGCAGAATGCTAGAAACGCTAACTTCAGTTCAACAAGCACTTATTGTAGATTCACCAGAAAATGCGGATAACTTGGTACGTAACCTAATTGCATTTACTACTGAAAATTACCCTGAAGGCTGGTATGAAAAAATGCCAAAACATTTCCAAGCGATGGAAGATCGATTGAATGAACGCTGGAGAGTACTAGGCGAAAACAATACCAATGACACAAAACTTATTATGAAAAATACGGTGCAAGTTATGGCAACTTGTAACGCATGCCATCGCTCTTTTCAAATTGGTTTAGAGTAATCAAGTGCGTACCGAAGGTCTATAAGTAAAATAATCTGATGTTCTTCTCGGATATGAAGCGGTATTAAGCAGTTCAATTAGCGCGAATAACTACCGTTGCAAAAGTTCTTTCTACAAGCACGAAATTTATACTTCGTGCTTTTTATATATTTATTTTATTTGACTCTTTCGTTACACAATACTCTTTCATCACATGTAAAAATACATCAGTAGATACGCATCACCTAAATGGCTGTTCTAAATAATGGATGATTGCGGAAGTATCATATAGCCAAGTGACTAGCCTTCGGCTTCTTTTATTAGGCAGTGGGCTTGTATTGTGTGGCGAATTTTAATAAATAATGAATAAGCAAAAATCAGAATAACGCAACCCAAAAGCGTTACGTATTAAGCACCATTACTATTCATAAAAACCCAATTGCCCATTTTATTTTTTAGAAAGCCATTCAATTAAGTTCAACACATCGTCTGGGGTCGAGTTGGCACCAAACATAACTTTATATTTACCATTTACCACCAATGTAGGCACGCTTGTTAGGTCTGTCCTGTAAGTGGAAAATTTTTGCGCATGGTTTTCTATTAACTTTGAGACCGTAGCATCGGCTATAGCGGCCTTAAATTCCTGCTCTTCAATGCCGTTAGTTGCCATTAAAGTAATGAGTTGTTCGGGTGTATCTAACGCTTTTCTTTGAACATGAAGATGATTAAATATTGCTTGGTTTATTTGCTCTTCTTTACCTATTTGCCTTGCCAATATCATCGCCATACTTACTTGTTGCTGAATTTCTCTATTCGTTACGCCCAAAAAATCAACATGAACTTTATCTACTGGGATGCGCTCACCAAATCGTTTTTTTATTTCAGCAACAAAGGGCTCTAAACTATAACAATGGGGACAATAGAAAGAGAAGAACTCTTTGATTTCAGGATTTTCTGTCGCTTCTTGATCTAACACAACATAATGCGTACCTTCTTCCCAAGGAACTGCTACCACAGCCTGCTGTTGTGATGTATCTTGCTCAAATCCTTTAGTATCCTTTTGCTCTGGCGCTTCAGAGCAAGCGAAAACAGTAGCCAGTAACATAATTAGAAGGATGTTTTTCATGAATAACCCTTTGTTAAAGTACAGCGTTTTTTAGTTTGCTGATATAAAAAATCTTGGTTAGTGATAGTAACAAGTATGTGCACAAAGGTTAATTTTTATCTTACGTCTTGTACATAAGGGCTTGAGGTTGCAATAGTAGTCAAGCTTAATGCGTGTCACATTAACGGAATCACAGTTTATCCGGCTTAATTAAACTTTTGATAATTGTAGTACAGAACCCTATTCTTTATTAACCTGAACTCTGGATAATAAAAAAAGGACCGGTAAATAAACCCGATCCTTTTTCTGACTCAAACCACTCATTACCATGTTTTACTAATTTCTAAAGCAAATCCAATAAGCGCAGTGGAATCTAGCTTTCTAATTTAACCAACAACTTATCAATACTTGCTTTGGCATCACCGTAAAACATGCGCGTATTTTCTTTATAAAATAAAGGGTTCTCTATACCAGAATACCCTGTGCCTTGCCCGCGTTTAGACACAAACACTTGCTTTGCTTTCCAAACTTCAAGTACCGGCATGCCTGCAATGGGTGAATTTGGATCTTCTTGAGCAGCAGGGTTAA
>DDIL01000036.1:0-6287 GCA_002338515.1 Glaciecola sp. UBA1851
GCTGGATTGTTAATGGTAACCACAACTGTATTTGGGTTTCGCGCTATTAATATACTGGCAAGTATTCTCACACCTATTATTGCACTTGTTACCTTTGTGTTGTTATTTGGCTCGTTAGATGAATATTCCGTTACTGATTTTTTAAATGAAGATAAAGCATCGGTATTAAACTTAAGCCAACTAGTGGGCGCCATTACTGGGGCGATAATAGTGGGCGCAATCATTTTGCCCGATATTACTCGGTTTTGTCGCCATTATAGCGGCGGGTTTTATACTGCGTTTTGTGCGTTTATGTTAGTTCAGTTATTTGTGTTAGTTGTAGCAGCTTTTGCATCAGCCGCCTTTAATAGCACTGATATTTTAGAGTTAATGTTAAAAGCGGGTTTGGGGATTACCGCCTTTTTTATTGTGATAGCGGGAAGTTGGGTTTTAAATTCTCTTAATTTGTACAGTGCCATGTTGAGTGTTGGTGCAACTGTGCCAAAAGCCTCTGGAAAAATACCTACTTTATTGGTGGGTTTATTGGGTGTTGTCGCGGCTTTTTTTAATATTTTAGATGCATTTATTACCTTTCTAATTGTACTTGTTACTTTGTTTATACCTGTTTGCGGCATTATTATTACTGATTATTTCATTGTGAATAAAGCTAGATATACGTTCGATATATTGGAAAACAATAAGGCTATTTCCGTTCCTGGGTGTGCATCTTGGTTTATAGGTGCGTTATATGCCACCCTAACCGAATTAGGCGCTATTAGTAGTATAAGTCCTGTGGCGAGTATTGATGCTATTTTATTATCTGCAGTTTTTTATATTGCTTTGAGTAAATGGATTGATTAAATTTTCACAAACGATAACAACCGTTATATTGGTCAGTTTTATACTTGGTTTAATTTCTTTATTATAGGTTTTGTAAGATATTTGTGTTTTACAATTTAATTTAAAAAGGAATTTAATATGCAAGAACTTAGTAATAATGAATTAGAAATGGTTAGTGGTGGTTTATCAAATGATGCAGGTTATGGTGCTTCTCTTGGCGCAAGCATCGGTTTTACTGCCATGTTAATGATTCCAGGTATTGGAGGTGCGGTCGCATTAACTTTATTTGGTGCTTCCTTAATGTCTAGTATTATGGCCATTGAATATGGAACAGACTAATCGAAGTCAGTAAAACAGGAATACACATGAGTATAGGTGAAGTGTCAAATAGTCTAAAAATACACGTAATTGTGATTTTATTAAGTATCGCTTTATCGTTAATTTTAAATGTACTATTTTTTAATTCGGACAAAATAGTTTTGTTGGCTAGCTCTATATTTCTCTTTGTTTTTGGCGAAGTTGTATTGCTAGTTAAGAATAAGCTACAGTAACTAGTTAAAAGCTAGTTTACCTTTTATAACACCGTTATTTAAGCTGACTAATTTAGCGGTGTTGTATTTATATAATTCTTTTTCCGATCGCTGAAACTATTAGCAATTATCCTTTTGAATATCATCATATAATGAAATAATTTGACCATTTTGGTTAAATGTTATTGAAACAATTTGACCCTGTTTCAAATCTTTTGGAAATTTTGTTTGCATATTTTCCAAGGCTATCAATACGTCTTTAGAGATTTTCATTAGTGCTTTGTCACATGTTAATAAAGCTAACTCTTCATTCTGACGAATAACTCTGGCATATTTTTGATGATGTACTTGGGTAAAAACTTGCTGGTTTTTTAACGTTCTACTGGCGTTCAAATAATCTACTAGTCTCGAGTTGTCACCAAGAACTTCTTGGTTTAACGTGTCCATGTTCAATTCTTCACTACCTTTAAGTTCAGACGAATTCCGAATAACATGAAATTCAACAAGACTATACCCAATATTTTCAGATGTTTCACTGTAAATTGAGTGGACAAAAGGCAAGGTAAGTTTTAATTGAGGAGTCATAACTAGTAAAGCAATTAAGGCTGTCACTGCGATTGCACCCAATTGAGTATATTTATCGAAATTAAACCTCCACCAAGACTGCTTATTGAGTTGCTTCTTAGCAAGACGTTTTGCATTATCCATTTTTAAAGAGGATGGGAGTTTGATACAAGCTTTTCTTTTTAAATATAACCGACTCAATTGTTCATCGCTTATCTTATGACCAGATATCTTATTGGAGTGGTTGACATCCTTATTGCTACTCATAACAATTGCTCCAATAACTTTTTAAGATTTTGTTTTGCATAGCGGATTCTCGTTTTAATTGTTTCCTTGTTACTATTTGTAATATTGGCTATATCTTCAATGCTAAATCCGTCTTGCTGCAAGCAGAACGCTTCCTTTTGAGTAAATGATAATTGCTTTAACGCTAAATTAAATGCACCTTCGGTTTCATTATCACTATATTCAAACTCAACTATGTATTGATCATTGTTGTTCAATTTATTTTCTAATTCGCCTTTATCTAAATAAAGTGGATCAGTCTTTTTAAATTCATCAAATAAGGCGTTTCTTGCGACTACAAATAGCCATGCTTTTAAACTATGTTTGTGCAAAAAACTTTTTGGGTTGTCTATGAGCTTAAACCAAGTCTTTTGAGAAATATCTTGTGCTAAATTGAGGTCACTCAAGGTTGTTAAATAATGATAAAGGTCATCACTTATCTCTTCGAAAATATATTCGAACGCTTGTTGATCATTACTTTTAATAAATATAACTAACGCTTGTTCAATTGAAGTATAGCGAGTTACTTGCCACTGTATATCAGGCAAAAATTTAAACATTGGCAATAACAAACCCTTCATTAGTGAGCCGTACCGTTAAACAGATAGAATTTATCCACTTGAGCTATTTTGCTAACGTAAAGTCAAGACGTACTTTTACATCATTTGTATTAACTGCTTTCTTATTTACTATTCTGGGTTGGTAGCGCCATTTACGCAAGGCGTCCTTAGCGGCTTTGTCAAAAACCCTTTTAGGCTCTGAGTGAAGTATATGTATATTCTCAACTTTTCCTTCTTTATTGATATTAAAGATAAGTTCAACAAACCCTTCAATTCCTTGGTTTGCTGCAGTTACTGGATACCTGGGATCTACACGGACTAAAGGAGTAGGCTCTTTGTCAAAGTTGTCTGGATTGAAGCTTAATTTTTGTATTTTAGTGCTTGGAAGACTAATAAGTGTGACTACATTATTATTGTTTTTAGTAGTTCTGGGTGCCTCTCTAACTAGTTTCGGTTGAACTAGCGCCGGTGGTTTAGGTTTAATTCGTTGAATTTCTCTAATAGGCTTTTCATCAATTTGAAGTATAGACGTTGTAAAGCTTATTCTAGGTTGTTCAGAAATGGGCGCTAGATCTTGTTCAATTAATTTGCTCATAATCACTAAAAGGGTAAAGCTTATGCAACCGGCAATACCAACGCTTCCAATAAAGCGCGCAATAATAGATTTTAGCGTTTTGTGTTGAGATAAATTTAAAGAATTGATTGGTTGTTTGTATATTAGTTCGCCATTCATGTTATTTGCCTGCAAAATTACTGGTAATTAACTGAATGACGATTCGTATACAAAAAAGGGGTGAATTTAATTACTTCTTGCTTACTTTATTTATTCAATTTTTTCTCTAAATTTTGTTTACTCACTCTTAAATTCATGAACCTTTGATAAAGGCTTGGATGTTCGTTAATCAGCTTCAACATATGGTCGTTTGCTTCTTTTTGCTCTGCTTTAAGAGAAGACATGACATCTTCCATTCTAGGGCGGCTAAGACCTGTTTGCAGTGCTAATTGTGTTTGTTCTGCTAATTCTGTTAATACATATTGAGGGTGACAATATTTAACCGTGATTGAACTACCTGTAGGTTTTTCTTTTTTGCATTGTATTTTAAATTTGGGGTCAACAGTTAGTTTATTAAATTCATCATAAAAACCTTCCTCGGCTTTTTTTAATTGAGAACGATAAAATCCTACAGATTTATTTGATGATACTTCTATTACCTCTATATTTTCAGACGAACTGTCTTGAATAGCTTGCGTTGTTGCTGATGCAAGAAAAAATAGTGAAGCAATACTAACTTTGAGCATAGTTTTTCTAAAAGATGAAGGCATAATATTTCTCGCTTAATTGGATAACAGTTAATTAAATATAGTTACATTATTTCCAATCAAGATTATCAAGAAAAGTGTGTCAAACATTTTGATTAAAAAGTGCAAATGTAAGTGGTTGTGTCAAATGAAATATATTTACTAGTAAGCTTAAATTTTAGTTTACTTTCAAGTTGTACGCTAACCTAAGCGTTTATAACTTAACCTTAATTATTAATTAGTGAATATTGAAAGTCGTCCCTTGCAATCGTACTTCCTTAACCTTGCACTCATTTTCATTAAAGAATAAGCTAAACAAAAATCGCACATTTAAGATGCGGTAATTATAGGGAGTTGTTTCTATGGAGTTTCTGCATTCTCCAATTATTGTTTTAGCTATTTTGACCCTTTGTATTCTACTAGCTCAATATCTTGCACAAACAAAGTACGGTAAACAGGTAGGTGCGGCGCTCATTGTTATAGTGTTAGGAGCAGTGTTAGCAAATACGTCGGTTATCCCTAGTGCGTCCAATAAAATAGATTTATATGGACATATATTTCACTACATCGCGCCTATTTCAATTTTCTATCTCACACTTGGTGTGAACTTAAAGAAAATTCGTAATGCAGGCGTACCAATGTTAATGCTATTTGTTTTAGGCTCCTTTGCTACTGTTGCTGGTGTTATATTAGCAATGTGGATAGTGCAGCCAGAGGTAGTGTTAGGCGAGTTAGCCCCAGCTATTGCAGGCATGATCACTGGTACTTACACGGGAGGCAGTGTTAACTTTAATGCGATTGCTTTGCATTACAAAGTCAATGAAAGTGGCGTTCTATATGCCGGAACAGTGGCAGCTGATAACGTGATGACCACACTATGGGTATTGGCGACTTTGGCTATACCTGTAGTAATGCGAGTAGTATGGCCTCTAAAAACACCTAACGTAGCTTCTTCACCAAACGCCAGCAATCAATCAGAGCAACCGCAAGCAAAAGAAGACCATTTAACTTTGCAAAGTTTAATGGTGCTAGTGCCAACGGGTATTATTGCCTTTGTTGTTGCTGAATACATTGCACAACTTATACCCGTTGTACCGTCTATCCTTGTTATTACAACTATTGGTATTGTATTAGCACAATTCAATTTCTTTCATGAACAAAAAGGCGCGCATCTTTTAGGGTTATATTTAGTCTATCTATTTTTAGTAGTCATTGGAGCATATTGTGAAATTGCCGCTATTGGTGAATTAGGGGAAATTGGATTCACACTACTGTTATTTGTAGCCTGCGTTGTGTTATTTCACGGCATTATCATAATTAGTATTGGCCGCTTTCTTGTTAAAGACTACGAAATGATTGCGATAGCTTCCCAAGCCAATATTGGTGGTGGAACCACCGCAATGGCACTAGCCGAAACCTTCAACCGGCGAGAACTAATAGTTCCTGCCATTTTAATTGGGACGGTGGGGAATGCCCTAGGTACTTATTTAGGGTTTATGGTAGTGAGTTTGTTTTGATGTATTGTTACCGGCTCGTGTATTGATGAAATAAAAAGTAATTAATATATTCAACATTTAAAAAGGGGAATTTGTATGAAGTTCATTCTAGCAATACTATTAGCCGCCATCAGTTTTTATACATTTGCGCAAACAGAAAAAAGAAAACTTGTAAGAGATGTAAATATTGGGCCTACATTTCAATATGCAGTTAAATGTATGAAAAGTGGTGAGTCTGCTTTAGCTAGTAGCGATAGTAGTAATTTCAATATTGCTGCTTTCAATGGTGAGTTTAGAGAGGACAAAGTGGAGTATTGGACAGAAAAGAACAATGCAGTAACTAAACGAACTATTAGTACTGACAAAATTGTAGATGTTACTCCTATTAACAATAAGGGTTGCTTTATTATTAAGTTTAAAGATTAATTTAGTTCGCCCCATTGCTATTTGGCGTTCAAGTTGAACGCCGAAACTTGAGCCTTTATACAAATCCATTTGATACCCATATAGAAATCTAACGTACCATACCATCATGTTGATAAACTCATCAGCTCCATGAGGAAGACGATGACGATGATTATGAAGATGAAGACGATGATTGCACAACATCGCGTCGCTCGGCGGTCCTTCTCGACGGGCCCTGTGGCAGTTGCTTATGAATTCAAGGTGGACTCGGGAGAGGTGCGACGAGATGAAGCGCAAGTCGCTTTGGCGGCAAAATTCGATGCCCTGCA
>DDIL01000036.1:6507-7659 GCA_002338515.1 Glaciecola sp. UBA1851
TGCACGAGTCTCTTGCCTCGCTCCCACCAGTACCCGTTCGCACCGACGATCCAACAGAAAGCAGCTTTACAAGCAGTAGTCCACTAGTACTGTTACTGGCGCGATCTCTGTCATCCGCCCAGTCCTTTCTTCGAAAGAAGTTCCATTTGTGGTCTTTTGGTCCACCACCGCGAGGCATGTACATTCATGGACCGGTCGGGGTCGGTAAGAGCTTTCTAATGGATCTCTTTTACGCGTCAGTTCCTGATGATGATTCTTGCTGTAATAATGACAGCCACAAACACGCGAAGATTACCAAACGCCGCGTCCACTTTCATGAATTCATGCTAGACGTCCATCATCGAATCTTTGTCTACAAACAGAAGCACCCACGAGGTGATGCGATACCCATCATTGCGCAACAATTGGCACAAGAAGCCCAACTCCTCTGTTTCGATGAATTTCAAGTGACAGAAATTGCCGATGCCATGATTTTGAAGCGACTGTTTTTATTCTTATTGGATTCGAATGTCGTGGTGGTGGCCACCTCTAATCGATGCCCCGATGCCTTGTATGAGGGAGGAATTAACCGGTCCCTCTTTTGGCCATTCATCGACATGTTGAAACACACGTCCGACATTATTTCCATGGAGGATTCCTGCAAGGATTATCGACTCGAAACTCGAGCGAGTGGTCAATCCTATTTTTGGTCAAACAATGATGTTCATGGCAACAATAATATTAAAAACAACATCCATGCGCAGTTGGAAGAAATATTTGGTGGCACTGCATCCACAACTGAGGCCGAGATCATTCCTGTCCTCTTTGGTCGCACCGTCCAAGTCGCCCGATATAATGACCGGTGCGCCTGGTTTGACTTTTCCGAGTTATGCTATCAACCGCTCGGGGCGGCCGATTATATTTCCCTCTGCCGCCGATTTCCGGTCATCATTATTGAACGCGTCCCTCAACTGGACGCCAATTACCTCAACGAAGCGCGACGATTCGTGACCTTCATTGACGCGTGTTATGAATCTCGCACCCGCTTGGTGCTGGCAGCACAAGTCCCGCTCGACGAATTGTTTGTCGATTTTGAAGCGCAAGTTGAAAGTAGTGATGGAGATGAAGAATTGTTTGTCAGTGACAAAGGGGGAAACTCGAGTTCCTTTGCGA
>DDIL01000081.1:0-10503 GCA_002338515.1 Glaciecola sp. UBA1851
GAAACTATTTACGCAAATTATGTTATACATTGAACAATAATAACCACTTTTATACATCATACGCTTTAGGATTATCTGCACTGGTATCTAATTGAATATTTCAAAAATCTTTCAAATTGAACTATGGTATCAATTAGTAAAAAACGTAAAGGCTTTTCAATGAAAAAATGGTTAGTAATAATTATAAACGTGCTGCTAATTGCTGTAACACTAATTTGGTTTAATATTAACCCTCATTTACGCGTATTAATACTCGATCCACCAGAAAATGAAAATGTTCTATTTTGGAGTACCAAGCAGCGAGACGCTGGTTTCAGACTAATTGAACAACTCGATATACTACCAAAACGCACCATAAAAGCTTCTGAAGATACTTCTCAGTTTAAGATTGGCAATTCCTTAGATTTTGAAAAAGAAGCACTAGACCAGCTAATGAAGTCTCAACGCCTCGCATCATTAATAGTATTACACAATGGTAAGTTAGTACTTGAAGAATATGGTTTAGATTTTAGTGCTGAAGGCAAATGGACGAGTTTCTCAGTTGCAAAATCTTTTACTTCTACCCTTATTGGGGCCGCTATTAAAGATGGGTATATAAATAGTTTGAGTGATAGCGTTAGCCTGTATATTCCTGATATGCAGGGAAGTAACTATGATAATGTGACGATTGAACAACTATTGACTATGACATCGGGTATAAAGTGGGATGAAGATTATAGCGACCCTAATTCTGATGTATCAAAATTTAACTTCCACACGCCCGATGAAGGTATAGATGCGACTGCCAGTTATATGCGCAGTTTACCGAGAGCAGCAGAGCCAGGTAAAGTTTGGTTATATAGCACTGGTGAAACCAATTTAATTGGTTTGTTAATCAGTCAAGCAACCAATCAAACACTTTCAGACTATTTATCTGAAAAAGTTTGGTCAAAAATTGGAATGGAACAAGATGCCAGTTGGGTTTTAGGTAAGACTGGACATGAAATTAGTGGTTGTTGCATTCAAGCTACAACTCGTGACTTTGCGAGATTCGGTCAATTTATATTAAACGGCGCGATTGTAGACGGTGAAAGCATTGTGCCTGATGGTTGGTTTGAAAAAGCTACGACAACTCAATTTAAAACTAGCAACCCAAAATTGGGTTATGGTTTTCAGTGGTGGACTTCACCAGATGGTAGCTTTCAAGGAAGAGGTATTTTTGGACAAGGTATATTTATTGACCCAACGCGTAAATTAGTTATCGCGGTAAATGGTAATTGGGAAAAAGCGTCATCGCGCGAGTTGACCGAACAACGTTTGCAATTATATAAACTGATTCAAGATCTAGTTGACGATAACTAACCTACTATGAAGCAAAAATACTGTGGATTTGTCCGACAATATTAAAGTTTAATATATTTTGATAATTTTGTGCTGGTTTCATTATTGAGTTTCGATAATCCGACTGCCAAGTCCCATCCACCTTCGGACGCACTTCTAACACAATTTAAAAACACCCTAGGTCATTCCCACGAAAGTGGGAACCTTCAAAAATACAAGATTTTTTTAACACCAATAGTGTTGAGTTTATTGAAAATAATGAGCTTTTTGTGAAATTTCTATGCTGTTTAGGGGGTTCCTGCTTTCGCAGGAATGACCTAGGATGTTTGAAGTTTAGAGGTAATAATCCTTCCGCTAACTGCATCACAAGGGCCGTTAAAGACCCAAATAATATCAAACTATATTATCGAAATAAGATAGCGTTCAGCGAGAAAACTATCTAACATTACGAAAATCTTACATATTTACTGCCAGTAAAATTCATCAAACTTTATTATCATCTGACAGGATTAACGTTATCGTAAGAACGATAACGTCATAACGTACGTACACCGTGTATTCTGATATTCAATAAATGTCTGAGTATACTTTTATCTAATTACTAAGAATTTTTGTTAATGCTGAGACACATTTATCAACATTAGCTTTTGTACAACTACTGCCCATCAATCCAATCCGCCAAGCTTTACCAGCAAATTCACCCAGGCCTGCCCCTATTTCCAAATCAAATTCATTAAGTAATTTGGCGCGTGTACTTGCATCATCAATGCCTTTAGGTATCCAAACTACATTTAATTGAGGTAATCGATAAGCTTCATCAACTGCAAATTCAAGTCCTAGTGACTCCAAACCTTGCTTAAGATAGTTATGAACCTCTCTATGGCGATTCCAACTATTTTCTAGCCCTTCTTGTAGTACTGCAACCAAGCTCTCATGAAATGCATATACGCTGTTAACAGGCGCTGTGTGATGATATGCCCTGGCCTTTCCTTGCCCCCAATATCCAAGTATTAGGTTTAAATCTAAAAACCAACTTTGTACTGGTGTTTTGCGGCTCTTTATTTTTTCAAGTGCCAAATCACTAAAAGTCACAGGTGATAAACCTGGCACACAAGACAAACATTTTTGCGTACCTGAATAGCTTGCATCTATTTGCCAATCATCTATGTAAAGAGGGATACCGGCTAAGGATGTCACAGTGTCAACAATTGTTAAGCAGCCATACTCTTTTGCAATAGCACATAGCGTTTTTGCGTCGTTTTCAACGCCAGTTGAGGTTTCTGCATGGACAAATGCTACTATTTTGGTATCTGGATTTGCCTCTAAAGCAGCTTTGAGTTTCTCAGGTTTTGTTTGTTCACCCCATGGGTCTTCAATCAGCACGGCTTCACCGCCACTTCTAATTACATTTTGGTACATGCGTCCGCCAAATACGCCGTTTTGGCAAACTATCACTTTATCACCTGGTTCCACTAAGTTTACAAAGCAAGCTTCCATGCCAGCAGAGCCGGGTGCAGATATAGGCATGGTCATCTGATTGTTTGTTTGAAATACTTCTTGTAGCAGTTGTTTAGTTTCATCCATTAATCCAACAAAGCTAGGATCTAAATGCCCTAAGGTAGGTTGTGCAAGCGCATTTAACACTCGTTGGCTGACATCACTTGGGCCTGGACCCATTAAGGTAGGTGCTTTTGGTGTGAATGAAGAAATGGTTGAGATTGTCATAGAAGTAGCCTTGATAAACTTAAAGCCAATCAAGATAGAAAAGCTTGATTGAAAGATTCAATTAAAAAAGATGAGTGCTAGAATTTTAGAAACTTTATGCACGCGAGTTTACAAAATTTAGAAGCACTTAGAACATGCATAGACTAGCAAATTAAAATGTAAAATGGCGTGATTTTTTACATTCATCAAATCAATATCAGACTAAAAGTTAACTGTCTTAAGATATACCAGATTATTTTGATTTGTAATCGACTAAACTAAGTGTTTTATCGGGAATAACAAACTCTATACAGTCTTTGTTTGTGTACGTTACTTTTAGATTGGTTAGGGTTGTTTTAAGTTTCTGGTTTTCTGACTGTTTTAGAATAGCTTTAATTTTATTATACGCTTTGATTTGTTCACTGCTATCACCTGAAGGATTAGGCGGCTCAAAATTGATGATAATTGATTGTTCGGTTCTTAGTTTTATATCTGTAAAAATTGCTTTCTCTTTATTATATACATGGTCATTCAATTCAAGCTGTAAATAAAAGTCGTCCTTTTTCAGCAGTATAAATTTAGGTTGCTCTTTATCACTGCTAAAAGCCTCAAATTGACTTGGCTTCTTCAACGATGTAAACGTGATCGCATCATAATATGCTAACAAATATTCCCCATCTACTTTATATCCAACAACGTCATTATGTGTCCCAAAAAATAGCGGAAAGTGGTTATTTAAAAATTCCAAGGCGTTGCTAAATCCGTCCCCATAAGTGTTACCCTCTTCTATTAAAGAATACCAACTACCATAAGTAACCTTCATTCCAATTAATGAGCTAGAGATAGGCACTATTTTATTATTGTGACTGTTGTATTGCGTATTAAAGTCTTGCCAGAACGTCTCACTTGAATAATTTACTAAAGGCAGTATTTCTGAATTGATAAAATCAAATACAGTGGCGTCAATAATGTCTTTATCTAGCTTAGGTTTTTTCATGATACACCTTTAGTACAAGCGAGCTAGTTACACTTTCTCACCTTTAATATTTACAACTTAATCGATAAAATTTTACAAACGTTGCGTATAACTAAGAATAGTGTATTGTTTTTATAATTTAACAATTAAAATTTCACACTGTAAATTTTACAAAAATATTGGTGAACTGGTGATTAATGAAAACGAATAAGACACTCAACAGAAAATCACATCTTTTAGGGACGAAAATAAGAAATTTACGTAAGCGAAACAATTTAACTATGGAAGACCTATCGGCTAGATGTGTAAGAGTGAATGCGGAGCTAGCACCTTCAGTTTCTTATTTATCAATGATAGAAAGAGGTAAGCGAATACCAAGTAGTGACATGCTTGAAGTAATAGCAACGGTTTTTCAAAAGCAAGTAGATTGGTTCTTAGATGATGTACCAGAAGAAGGTGACATCACACCAGTAAAGGGTAGTCGAGGAGGGATCAACGGAATGGCTCTAGAGCCAAGTTTTCTGTTTTCAAACGATATTCTGCAAATTGCGATACCAGAGATGCTTTCTCAAACAGGTATTAGCGGTAAACAATTTGCGCACTTATTAATTCGCGCACACCAGGAACTTCATCAAAATCATTTCCCCGACCTTGAGCGAGCTGCTGAAGAGGTTGGTTTAAAACGCATGCCGCTTTCTGTTGAAGAACTATATGAAATAGTAAAACAACAAGGATTAGGTATTTCATGGTTTACACGAATGCCAGAGGAAGTGAAAACTGAGTTGGGTGTAGGTGGAAAAAGTTTAGTTACGTCTTTTTTTGACCCAGCAGGTAAAATACATATTAATAAACTACTTCAAAACTTCCCAGCTAGGCTTAAATATGACTTAGCGGTGCACATTGGCCACAGTGTATTACATAATAAATCAGGCTTAAAAAGTGTATTGGTAACGGGTAGAACTCATAACACATCGCTAGTAGATGATGCGGATCAAATTGTTCATTCTAGTACGGTTAATGCACAAGATATCTTACATGCATGGCGTGATTTTGAATCGAGCTTTTTTGCTGGTGCATTATTGTGTCCAAAAGTCCCCTTCAGGCAGCAATTAGATAGACAAGGCTACGAAATTGGCATACATCATCAACTAGGCGTATCGGCATCAGTGGCTATGCGAAGAATGACGGCTGTTTCGCCATATCGACATTGGCACTATTTTGATGCTTATGCGCCAGGCAAACTTAAAGCCGTTTATAGAGGTAATGGTATTCCGTTACCATGGGGAAATATGCGAACTGTTGAGGACCCTTGTCATCACTGGGCAGTATTTAGAATGATTAATGCGCCTATTGTAGGAACATCAGCGCAAATATCTATTTTAAATGTTGAGGACGTGCCAAGAATCTATTGCTGTGAATCAACCAATGTAAAAGATTTAGCTGACAATGATCATGTGTTATGCACAGGTATAGATTTAAACCCTGCTATTGAAGCGCAAGGTGAAAATGCAGCAGACATTGCCTCTAGTTTAAAACAAGCTTGTGTTGATAATGGAGGAAGTGCTGCAATCCCTAAAAGTATCAAAGAAAAACTATCTAGTGTTTCTAGGATTTTAAACATTAATTGGGTGGAGAGAGGCATTGAATCTGATGCTAGACTCATTTGTTCACGCGGAGCAGTATGTCCTAGAAAGCCAAGCTGTTATGAAGGTCAATGTATGCAATCGAGTAATAAATGACCTATATATTTCTATAAGCAATTGTTTAATATAAAGTTCACGACTATTCACATTGAGTTTGTGGTTGTTATTTGCACAGCATGTTTTATTTTGTACATACATGTTTAAATTAAATTAGATTGACAGAAACGGGGGAGAAAGAAAAGAGTTGATATATGCATAGGCGTCAAACTGACATATACTTTCCTGACAATAATTAAGCTTTTACTTGATAGATTTTCTTACTATTGACTATTAAAATATAGAGTTAGAAGCGTGTTTTACCGCATCAAAAAATTTAAATGATTCTTATTATTTGACTTCTAAATGGATGTTATTGGGCCCTATATTTGTTCCTATGCTCTATCAAGTGAATCCAGCAATGACACCTGATTTAGTTGCTGCCGCTTACAGAGTAGCCGACTCCTCAACTAACATTATCACTCCAATGATGGTTTATTCTGGCATCATTTTAGCGTTTATGCGTAAATATAAACCCAATTTAAGCTTTGGCGATTTAATCATTCTAATGTTGCCATATTCAGTCGTATTTTTAGTTGTTTGGACAATATTGTTGGTAGGTTTTTTTGCTTTTGGCATACCCCTTGGTTTCTAGCATCAAATTAACAATTTTTCAGTTTTAACCTAAGTCATTGCCGCGCAGGCATAATGCTATTCGATTAAGCAACAAACCCAATGCCAGTCATTATCACGAAGGCAGGAACCCCCTACACAGCGAGTTTTTCACCGTTATACATCAAACATCCTAGGTCATTCCTGCGAAAGCAGGAACCTCCTAAACAGCCTAACAAACCGGAAAAAACTAACTATTCTTCAATCACCTCCTAAGTCATTCCTGCGAAAGCAGGAACCCCCTAACCAGCATAGCAAACTAGAAAAAAACTAATTTTCGATCACCTAAACACTATTTTTGTTTAAGCACTTCTTGTGTTGTTGGAGGTTACCACTGTTGTGGCAATGACCTAGAGTGTTTTTAAATTTTAGTAAAAGTATGACCGCAATTAAATGGCAGTTGCCAGTCGTATAATTGAAACTCAAGGATGAGATTTGCACATAATTATCAAACGATATTATACAATATCAAACATTATTATCGTAGGACAGTACCGCTAATGTTTATTATTTTGATAGGCATTAAAATTGTATTTTCCATTAGGGATATAGCAAACCCAGGCCCTTCGTTGCTAAGTTCCCCTGTTGGCATGTAGTACACTTGCGCGGGCATATTATTTAAAGCGGCGTCTAATATATGCCATTCATTGTTGTACCACACTTCAGTCCATGCGTGTCCTACAGCATCAACACTTACATCATCCATTATTATTACCGTTCCTATTATAACGCGAGAAGATAACCCGTTTGCTCTTGCAAGTGCCGCTAAAAGAACTGCATATTCAGTGCAATCCCCACTTTTGCTTGTAGCAACAGTCGAGGCAAAGTTAAACCCGTGTATATAAGTAGGGAGGCTTATATATTCGCTAACATAATCTGTCATTACTTGGAGTATGGAATTTTTTTTGTTTATTTTAGATTGGCTTAGTAATGCAAACTCATCAAGAAACTCTTTCATTGATTGTTCTTTAAAGTCAATAACGAAACTATCTTGTTTATATTTGTTTTTTCTTTTGCCGATAAACCTCGGCGATTGAGATAAAGAAAATGTGACAATATTATCATCCTCAGCAAGTATCTTTATGCCCTCGTATTCTTGAATAGATTCTATTACTTTTTCTGGATTGGCAGATTTGAAAGAGACCTCAATATTACCTGTGTATGGTAGCGATAAATCTATATTATCGATTGTTATAGTAGCAATACTGGGGACGGCTGTTTGAGCGTGAGAACAGAATGACACACCCAAAATAAACATATATAAAAACGTTTGTATATGTTTATTGGCTTGCTTTTTGATTATGAACATGAATACAAACCTATTCAGTAATCCTAAGTTCTAATCTAGAATCGGTGACCCTTTAGCATGAAGTTTAATCAATTTTAGTGGAAGGCCATTCTGCTCTAGCGAAGCGAACTCAAAGGTACCGTCAGTTTCCGCCAAATAGTCCATTTTTATTGGTCCCATATCGACAGACACATTTGCATCTTTATTTTCGGTGAGCTCTTTTACAGAAATACTGGTTGCGCTAACGGGGTCAGCATCTGGCATCCACATTGCGTAATTAGCTTCGAGTGCCTCGGTACTTAAAATATTGGCGACGGCTAAATAACTACCAAAAGTAGATAATAGCCATTCTTTATGTTCAAGTTTGGATTCAACTGCTTTCCCTTGCATTTGTCCGCTTACTGACCATTCGCCTTCGGCATTGCTTATGGAAAACTCCTGCGTCATTGCGCCATTTTCAATAGTGTAAGTGTAAGCATTGATGAGTGCGCCATCTGTGTTTCCCCATTCTAGGTTAAGTGAATCACTATGAGCTACAGAATTGGCATCAACAGGCACCATCATCGCCATTTCCTGTTTTGTCTCAATATCGCCATCTTGATCAATAATAAACGTTTCGCGCGCATACCCCACGTCCATATCATTTAGCTTTAGCTGATAAATATTTTCAAAGAAAGATGAATCGTCATTAGTTTTTTCGAACGCACTTAAAAAGCTCGTAAATACTGTTCTAAATGTATCTCGATAACCAAGTTCATTATGAATACAAATTTGTAGCGTATTTTTAGTCTCGGCAGAATATCCTTTAAGTAAGCCCGCTACTTTATTATTGCCTTCACCTAAATGATAAAGCGTATCTAGCAGTAAGTAAGGGGTTTCGCCAATCACACCGGTTTCTAGTGAATAGTTGTATCTACCAGATAGTTTTTTATTGTTTAATTTTTCGACGCCTGGCAGCGTCGCCTCAATAATGGCATGAAAAGAAGTGGCTGCTCCATCGTAAGACGTAAATGCATAGCACTCAACTGGTGAGGCTGTACCAATGTCTATAGTGAAGTACCAAAAATTCTCCGCTTTTTCTTCGAGTTTTAGTTTACCTAACACATCTTCATTAATTTTTAATTCATCAATGTTTAATTTAGATGTTGATTTAACCTCTACTTCTTTAGCCATGGCCTCTTTAAACCAAGTAGGAAAATCTTTTAAATCTATAAAGTCTTTTGAACATACTGGTTTAGAAAAAAAAGCGAGGCTAACTATACAAAATAAGGAGGGTAAAAAATACTTCATTAACTTCGATCCTTGAATCAAAAAGGAAGTTGTATGCTGACTAAAATACCAGGGTAATGTGTTAGCTACACAACTAAATTATTAATAGTAAATTGCTGTCACAATTCATTTTAGTATTTAAACCTAACCCATTAGGAATATTTGGTCAATATTAATACTTTAGTCGTCAAAATATAAACATTCACAACAAGGGTTAATAAAGTGTGATAAATTCGTGAGTTCTCCATGTTCACCACTTAAGTATCAAACTTGCTATCGCTAAGTAAGCTTTAGTACACTATCAGTACGACTTTTTTACTTAAATGAAAATAGTGGATAACAGGACTTGTTAACCCATCACGCTTTGGAAAATTTTTGCTCATGTCTGACAACAAACAGAAAATTATATACACCTATACTGATGAAGCACCGTTACTAGCAACAGCTTCTTTTTTGCCAATTATACGTGCCTTTGCAGGCGCAGCTGACATCGATGTAGATGTTAGTGATATTTCGGTAGCCGCTCGTGTGCTCGCCGAATTCCCTGAATTTTTGAACGATGATCAGAAAGTGCCTGATAATCTAGCGGCATTGGGTGAACTTACTCAAGATCCAAACGCAAACATTGTTAAACTTCCAAATATTAGCGCGTCAGTACAACAGCTGAAAGCTTGTATAAAAGAGCTTCAGTCAAAAGGTTATGCACTTCCTGAGTTTCCAGATGACCCACAAACTGATGAAGAAAAATCGCTTCGAGTTCGTTACGGTAAAGCATTAGGTAGTGCGGTAAACCCAGTTCTTCGTGAAGGTAATTCAGATCGACGTGCACCAAGAGCGGTTAAAGAATATGCTCGTAAGCATCCTCACTCAATGGGTGAATGGAAACAGTATTCTAAAACGCACGTTTCGCATATGAATAAAGGTGATTTTTATCACGGCGAACAATCCATTACTTTAGATAAAGCGCGTAATGTAAGAATGGAGCTATTGGATGACAATGGTGACGTTCATGTAATGAAAACAGAATTACCACTTCAAGACAAAGAAGTAGTTGATTTGATGTTTATGAGCAAAGAAGCGCTATGCGAGTTTTATGAAGAAACCATGCAAGATTGTAAAGATGCTGACATTCTTTATTCATTGCACGTTAAAGCAACTATGATGAAAGTGTCGCATCCAATTGTTTTCGGACATGCGATAAAAATTTATTATAAAGACGCATTCGCGAAACATGGCGAGCTTTTTGATGAGTTAGGTATTAATGTTAACAACGGTATGGGCGAGCTTTATGAAAAAATAAAGCAATTACCTGCTGCGCAAGTTGAAGAAATAGAGCGTGATTTACATGCTTGCCAAAAAGACCGTCCTCGATTGGCTTTCGTTGATTCTACAAAAGGTATTACCAATTTCCATTCACCAAGTGATGTTATTGTAGATGCGTCTATGCCTGCTATGATCCGTTCAGGTGGCATGATGTGGGGTGCTGATGGAAATCAATACGAATGTAAAGCGGTTATGCCTGAGTCTACATTCGCGCGTATTTACCAAGAAATGATTAATTTCTGTAAGAGTAATGGCAATTTCGATCCAACCAC
>DDIL01000081.1:10841-12526 GCA_002338515.1 Glaciecola sp. UBA1851
AACGATACAAATGAAGTATTAATGGAACAGGCTGTAGAAGAAGGCGATATTTGGCGTGTATGTCAAACTAAAGATGCGCCTATTCAAGATTGGGTGAAACTAGCCGTTAATCGTTCTCGCCAATCAAATACTCCTGCAGTATTTTGGTTAGACCCTTACCGTCCTCACGAAAACGAACTTATCAAGAAAGTTAATTTATACTTGAAAGACCACGATACTGAAGGCTTAGATATTCAAATAATGTCGCAAGTTAGAGCGATGCGTTACTCATTAGAACGAATCATTCGTGGTTTAGATACTATTTCGGTAACAGGTAATATTTTACGTGACTACTTAACTGACTTATTCCCAATTTTAGAATTAGGAACCAGTGCTAAAATGCTGTCTGTTGTGCCACTAATGGCGGGCGGTGGATTGTTTGAAACTGGCGCCGGTGGTTCTGCTCCTAAACACGTACAACAATTGGTTGAAGAGAATCACTTACGTTGGGATTCATTAGGTGAGTTCTTGGCGTTAGCGGTATCTATCGAGCAATTTGCTGAAAAGCAAGGTAATGCTAGAGCTAAACTTATTGCTGATGCATTAGACGCTGCTACGGGTGAGTTATTGCAAAATAACCAGTCACCTATGCGTAAAGTTGGTCAATTAGATAACCGCGGTAGCCATTTCTACTTATGCTTATATTGGGCTAAAGAGTTAGCGAGCCAAACTGACGATGCAGAATTAGCTAGTCAATTTAAAGGTTTGTATGAATCACTTAATGCTAAGAAAGATACAATTCTTGAAGAGCTTAATTCAGTGCAAGGTAAGCCTGTTGATATTGGTGGTTACTACTACTCAGATCCGAAACTACGTGAAGAAGTTATGAGACCTAGTGCTACTTTCAATGCAATTATTGATGCTGCTATAGCTTAATATTCTTACGCTAATAAAATTAAAAACTGACCAAGATTATCTATCTAGGTCAGTTTTTTTGTTTTTGGTAGACTAAAAAAAGGTCATAGTTCAAAGTAATTAGTGAAGCATTTGTATAGCTGTGTACCACTAAGTACCGATGCTGATGGAAAGTGTAGTATTGGGATAAGGTCGCAAGGTGCATTTACGGCATGCGTGGCGTTAGCATTATCAAGTTCATCGATATTGAGTACTCTTGCCATGACCTCGTGTTTATTGACTCGCTTACCAGGTTTTGCACAATATTCGACCATGCCTCCAAAGTCAGTATAAAGTGTTTTATAGTCTTCTAAATACACACCAACTCGTTTCATTTGTTTTGGCGTAAATGCTTCGCTATCAATGCAACCTTTACTTGATAAATAACTTAAAATGCTAACTGCGTCTGTTTCACCTTCATTGAAATCGATTACCTCTTGGCTACCCATTTCTAACGTAAATGCTTCAATATCGAAATTATACGACTGGCCAAATTTTTGTTTTAGCAAATCAGTCAATGTCCACCAAGTACAAAAGGTGGCCTCATCAAGTGCGCCAGCAAACTTGTTAGGAATAAAAATACAATGCTCTATATTAAAATAATTAGCTGAAGATTTAGCATATTCTGGTATGTATATGTGTCTGGTGGAAACGGGTCCATTATGCAAATCAAGCACAATGTCGGCATCTACAGCTATTTTCTGTAAGGTAAGGTTGAGTTGCTGAGCTAAGCCTAATCCCCAAGGTTGATT
>DDIL01000042.1 GCA_002338515.1 Glaciecola sp. UBA1851
AAACATTAGAAAATATGAGTAATAGTCTTGAAATTGCCATCAATCTAAATGATTTATCGAGCATGTATTCAAAGCTTAACGGAAGTATAAAAGGTAACGCGTCAATTGAAGGGCAAATATTTAAACCTATAGTGACAACAGACCTTGATATTAAAGATCTTAATTTTGAGACAATATCGCTTGAAACAGGCAACCTTTTAATTAGCGTGGATGCTCCTAATAACTGGCAATCTAATGTGAATTTAGTCGTTGAACAAGTTGCAGCGAATCAGATTATTGTAGATACAATGACGTTAAATATTGATGGTGATATGGATGACCATAGTATAGATTTTGATTTGTCAAGTAGTCAGTACAATGTAAAACAAGTTTTCAAAGGGCAAGTCATCGCTGAAAATAATGAATACCGTTGGCAAGGAAACTGGTTAGAAGGAATAGTTGATTTAGGTGTTTCCCAATTTGAACTATTCAGCAAGTCGTCTGCTTCTCCCACTCAGTTACAACTTAGCTCTAGTACCGCAGCAATAAGCAGTCATTGCTGGGTTGACGTTAAATTACAGAATGCTGCAAATAGCAACCAAGGCCTATGCATTGATAAACTTGATTATAAAAATGAACAGACAAAAGTTGAAGCATCTGTTGATTACAATTTAAGTCATGTTGCGTTGCATTTTCTTCCTGAATATTTCTATAAAGGGACAGTGCTACCTGTTAACGCAAATATCAATATTAATTACTCGCCTAATGAGGGCGTTACTGGTTTAGTTCAGTCCTTGCTAGCTAATGCTGTCCTAATAACTCAAGATCAACGCATAGATTTAACCGCAATCGTTGCTAATTTCGTTCTTGCTGATAATGCGTTATCAACTAGCTTATTTGCAGGTACCAAGAAAACTGGGTCGGTAGGTGTCCTATCTGAATTGTCGTTAGATTCAGACAACAGAGAGCACAAAGGGTTGCTTAGTATAAACAATCTTATTTTATCTCCAATACAGCGCTTTGTGCCTACGATTGAGAAGATAGATGGTGTAATACAAGGTCGTCTTGAATTTGATGGTTTAATAGATAAACCGGTGTTAAATGGTGAATTATCTATTTCTGATGCAGAACTCGCGGTAGTAAATTACCCCTATCCTTTGAAGAATTTTAATCAAGAAATAACGATTGTTGAAAATAAAGCGGATATTCAAGGGGCGTTTGAACTAGGCAATGGAGAAGGAAGTTATGAGGCTAACTTAGATATTAGAAAAGGGTTAGCGGTTGATGGAAAAGTCAAAGGCAATGGCTTACAACTCTCTGTGATGGAGCACAATATAGTAGCATCACCCGACTTATTATTTAGTCTAAATCCTGACAATTTAAAAGTGTCAGGGCAGGTCAATATCCCAAACGCTGATATTAAAATAGAATCATTGCCCGAAAGTGCTCGTTCACCTTCAAGTGACGTTATTATATTAGGGGATAGTCAAGAACCTCCTGCTGTGCCGATCGGTTTGGATATAGAGGTTCAAATAGTTATGGACCCAGCTAAGTTAAAAAGAGTGAAACTTAGTGCACTAGATTTAGACGCCACGCTAAGTGGTGATTTAAAAGTAAAAGTGGAGCAAGAAAAAAACATTGAGGAAAATACCTACTCTCCTATGCAAACATTAGTTTATGGCTCAATTAATACGTTAAGTGGAAGCTACGAGGCATATGGGCAAAACCTACAAATACAGAAAGGAACTATCTTTTTCAGTGGAGTGCCTAATTTACCTCAATTTGATATAACGGCCATACGTAATCCATTAAACACTGCTGATAACGTCGTTGCTGGCATCCGCGTGAGTGGCAACCCTATTATTCCAAAAGTTGAGTTATTTTCTGAACCCACCATGATTCAAGCAAGGCAACTCTCCTACCTTTTACAAGGCACAGACCTTGACGGTGGGGAAGGCACCTCAAATAATGTCATGCTAGTTAATGCGTTAGTAAGCTTTGGTGTGGGTAATAGTGAAAATGGCGTTAATAAACTCGGCCAAAGCTTGGGATTTGATTCTTTGAACTTACGAACAGCAGGGCAGGGAGAGAATACTCAAGTACAATTAACGGGTAGGATTTCTGATAATATTCAACTGACATATGGCGTAGGATTGTTTGATCAAGCTAGCGAGTTGATTTTAAAATATCAATTGATGCCACAACTTTATATCGAAGCAACAAGCGGTGCGACTAGTGCAGTTGATTTGTTTTATGAGATTACTCGTGGAGAGTAGTTAACTTACCCTACTGTCACGGTTATTTGAGAGTGAAACCGTAGGGCAAGCTCAACTAGTTTATATTAGCCATTTAGCCTTTGATTAGGTGGGATAGGTTCGGCTACTGCTGCGCCACCTAAGTTAAAAGGCCCAAAATCTCTGTTAGAAATGGCTTTGTAATAATGCGCAATTAGTGCGTGACGATTGCGTAAAGATAGTTTTCTATAGATATTTGCACAGTGAAATTTGACGGTCCTTTCGCTGATGAATAACTCATTGGCTATTAATTTATTGGGCAATCCTTGAACAACCTTTTCAGCTATTTGTTGTTCACGGTTCGAGAGTAAGTGTAAATCGTTTAACATATTAAATTCCTTTTTAATTTACATTTTGTGAAAAATCGTCTTGATTACTAACCTGCGTTAGTCCCTTTGACGAAAGTGAGTAAACTTGTTCAGCAATAGAAATTGTTTGAGGGCGATGAGCAACCATCACTATTGCTATGTTCATTGATTTTAGGTTGTCACAGATTTGTTTTTCTGTATTCACATCTAAATGGCTAGTTGCTTCATCTAGAATAAGTAAATCTGGTTTTTGATAAAACGCTCTAGCTAATAATATTCGTTGTTTTTGTCCACCGCTTAAACTATCTCCCATATCGCCAATCAAGGTTTGGTATTGCATGGTCATAGACAAGATATCTGTGTGAATACAGGCTTGTTGCGCCGCATAAACCGCCTTTTCTAAATCAACTTGTTCTGCAAAATTGGAAACATTATCTAATATGCTGCCATTTAGAAGATTGTCACTTTGTAAAACAGCCGCAATATTAAATAGTTTTCTAGTAGCCGCATTCAGCATTTGTCCATTAATTAACACCTCGCCAGATGTCGGTTTTGATAGGCCTAATAAGCAATTGAGCAATGAAGATTTACCACAGCCGCTTCTACCTATTATTGCTGTAAAACTATTATTATCTATTTTCAAATTAACGTTTTTAAATATAGCATCACTACTTGGGTGGTAACGAAATTCAACATTAGTAAGCTCTAATCTAACGTCTTCTTTCACTTTGCATTCTGAAAGCATTTTGTTTTTGGCCATGACTCTTAAGCAAGTATTAGGAGTAGTTTGATCTACCTCTACTAGAGGTTTTTCATATTCATCTTTATCTTCACTTGGATGACTTACAATGTCGTCAATACGATTCAAGTGCACATCCAAAATTTTGTATTCAATCCACTTTTCTAAAAAGTTAGCAGTAGCACCGGTAAACTGTTTCTTAAAGCTAATAAAAGCGATTAGCATGCCAATCGTAAAATTATTGGCCATCACTAATGATGCGCCAATATAAATAACTAGAATGTTTTCAATGCCAAAAATAAACTTATTACAGGTTGAAAATGCGATATTCCATTGTCCTAGTTTAATTTGTTGATTGCTATTATTGATGAACATGTTCGTCCATGTTGAACGGGTTTTTTCTTCGCTACCAGAAAGTTTAATAGTTTCAATTGCTCTAATACTTTGCATAAAGTAGGTTTGTTGCTTGGCTTCCGAATGCAATATTTGCTGATTTAGTTGTTTTACTGGATAAAATAGCCACCACCTTAGAATGGTATAAAGTAGAGTGATTGAAAGTACTAGTAATGCCAATTTTACAGAATAAACAAACATGACTATTAACGTTAGTATTGCTAATAAACCATCAATGAAAGCACTTACAACGCCTTGTGAAATGATATCGCGGATTGCTTGTAATGAGCCAAATCTGCTCACTACGTCGCCTATATGACGTTTCTGGAAGTAGTCAACGGGTAATCTTAATAAGTGAGCAAGGACGTTGTTTGACAAGAGTAAATTAAATTCATGAGAAAACTTTAGAACAACTGTATCTCGCAACCATGCCGTTAAGGTATCAATAATCATCAACAAGCTGAAACCTATTGCAACTATCAATATCATACTTTTCGCATTGTTAACCAATACTTGGTCGATAACTGTTTGCATATATAAAGGAGAAAGCAACGCAAATAGTTGAAGGATTATTGAAATAACCACCATAAGAGCGAGTTGGCGTTTTATTCCAATTATTGGCCGTATTAATGCGGTAAGGGAAATACTGGGTTTACTTTTCTTTTTTTGGAAACTAGCATTTGGCGATAGCTCCAAACATACGCCAGTAAAAGATTGGCTGAATTCTTTTATCGATAGCTCTCTTTTTCCTATTGCTGGATCAAGAATAGTCACTGAGGTTCGCTTAACTTTAGTAAGTACAACAAAGTGAGAAAACTCCCAGTGCAGTATGCATGGCTTTCGCAAATTGATTATGTCATTTAAGTCGGCTTTTAACGCTCTACAACTTAATCCTATTTGTTGCGCATACTGCATCAAGTCTGTCAGTTTTGCTCCCTCAGAGCTGGCTGGCATAGCTTGTCTAAACTCTCTCAAGCTAATATCGTTTCCATAATAATTGGTAATCATAGCGAGACAAGCAATTCCGCACTCACTTGCTTCTGATTGCAAAATCAATGGAACGTTTTTTGAAAATGTAAAACTGAGATGGTTGTTTATTTCTGAAATTGAAATACTCACTTTTAAGCTTCCAACTCAAAATTCTGAAAGAGACTTTTTGTGATTGGCTGCAATATCCAATCAATAATTGTCATTTGTTTCATCCCAACCGTTGCGGATACAGTTACTCCTGAAAGCAGTTTGAAATTGTTTTTGTCTATAATTTTTAATCGTGCTAAATAGACTGGGCGAGTGAGCGCTAATGGCTTATCACTTAAGCTTTTAGGAAACATAAGCGTATGTTCAATGTGTTGAAAGCTTGCAAGCAAACTGCCATATTGTTGAAAAGGATAACCATCGACTTGAATTTTAACTTCTTGTTCAGGCTCAATATGATTAATAACATTACTTGGAATAGCTAATTTGATTAGGAACTCAGTATTTTGTGGGCGAACGTTTGCAATAATATGATTATGAGATAGAGACGAACCTTTGGATACATTTAAATTTTCAATAATACCGTCAGTCGGAGAGTAGATATTTAAATTTAATGATTGTTTAAACTCTTCTAGTCTAGCTTGTGACTTTAAGTGCGTTAGTTGAATTGATGTTTCTAACTTTTGAAATTTAGCTTCTTCTTGCAGAAGTTGATGATTTATCTGTTTGGACCTAGAAACCAATTCGTTTTTCTTAGAGGTTAAATTAAAGTTTTTTTGTTGTATGTTCTGCAATTGCTGCTGACTTGTGGAGAGGTCTTGCAATGATAGTTGACCGTTTTCAAACATTGTTTCGACTGATTGATGCACTAACAATGTGGTTGCGTCAAGGTTTTTGACTCGCTTCGTATGTTGAGTCGTTAGTACCAAGTTATGTTCGATATATAATTGCTCAGTTTTCAATCCTTCTATGGCAAGCTTTATTTGCTTTTTCTCTTGTTCAAGCACTTTTATCTGCTTTTCATGTTGTTCGTCTAATAATTTAAACTGTTGTGTTAACTTAGACTCGGAGAAAGATAAACCCGTTGGCCTTATGAGTTTAGCGATTATTTGACCCTTAGAGACAATTTCCCCTTGTTCTACGAAAACATCTTCCACTAAACTTCCTTGCTCGTAATTGACGATTTTTTGTGTTGTTGTGTGATTTTCTACCCAACCTTGAATTTGTACTGTGTCATATATTGGCTTTGTATAAATAAATACAGATGCGCTAAACAACCATATTATTAATATCATCACTAACTTATAATAATGCCTACTAGGCAGTAGTTGGGATTTTCCAAAGTCTTTTGAAAAATATGAATCTATTGCATCTTGTCTATATAAATTGTGTTCATTAAATCCATTTATTTTAGTATTTTTTGATTCATTCATTTTAGTAAATTCCTTTCACTTCGAATTGATATTAAGCTTACCTATCGAAATAAATTACTACTTTTAAATTCAGGCCAAAGACTTTCAATATGAGGCCATTAATAAAATTGTCCTCAAATTGAAATAAAACTTAAGTACAGAGAATGGTCATTAATGCGTTGCAGTTAAAAAGTTAAATTGTATTAACCTTGTTTTTATTCTTGCTAAGGCGATATGAGATTTGTATGTCTCAATGTATGAATAAGCTAGCTTATCAATTAAATAACTTCACAATATCCAGTTAGAAAATTGTCAGATTATTTTACACTTTCTGATTTTGTACAAAAGTGGTTGTATTAAGTGTTTGATTTTATATTGAAATTATTTCTGGCAAGATAATTGCTTTAATTATTGTAAATTAGCTGGTAACAGCAAAAACAAAAAAAATGAGGAATAAGCCATGTTGAAAAAATTATTATGCGGCGCGACTCTATTGTGTGCAGCTAGCTTTGCAAACGCTGGAAGCATGACCGTAAGCGCTGCGGTTCCACTACAAACTACTAACTTCGACGCAGTCGTATCTGTTGCAAAATTCGACGATATGGGTGGCACGAAGCAACTAGAGTCAGTTACATTTTCTCTTGAAGGCTTTTTACTCGGTAACGCTCGTCTTGAGAGCTTAGATGCTGAACCGTCATTAGTGACAACAACATTGTCAGTGACATTGACGTTAAGTGAAACTGTGACTGACAACACATTAGTAATCACCATCCCATCGTTAGACGAAGTGTTTGCAGCTTCTGCTTATGATGGTTCAACTGATTTCGGCGGCACTTCGGGCATAACCTATGAAGAGTTAACTGCTAGTCAAACTGAATCAGAGACATATACAGACGCAATGACGCTAGCTATGTTCACTGGTCTTGATACTATAGATTTGAACCTTAATGCTCTAGCGACTTCATTTGCATCAGGTGCAGGTAACCTTATTACTCAGTTTAGCACCAGTGCAGGCGGTAACATTGAAGTAACTTACGTATATGACGATGTTCCAGTTTCTGCCCCCGCTCACTTAGCTTTATTGGGCTTGGGTTTATTAGCATTTGCCGGGTATCGCAAAGCTAAAAAATAGTAAATAAATCAAATAAAAAAACCCTTCACAACCTGAAGGGTTTTTTTTTGGTTATTATTATGTCCATTTTTTTTACAATTATTTCTTGCGTTGCCCTCATAGAGAGTTTTCTGCCATCGAGGGTTCTTCTAGTCTATTAAAAGGTATTTAAACAACGCTTTCTAATAACTGCGTTATGAACTGACAAACATTAACGATAGTTACTGCGTTTTCATAATAGTATTAACTGCGTTCTAAGAGGTGGAATTGAAATATAATAATCTAATTGAAATTCCGCTGAATAAATATAAATGTTGCACACGCTTTACCCGCAGGATTCATTCTATACGCACTACACTCTTTGTTACATGCTCTTGATGCAGAATACTGCATCAAGAGCATGTGCCGCATTCGTGAAGCACATAGGAGGGAATAAAATTTATACAGAAAATGTTAATTGGCCCTAGTGTACCCAGTGATACAGGTGAGCTTTTTCTTCTAGGTTTTGTCTAGTGTTTTCTGGCATAAACAAATTGTTATTATTTTCAAAAAAGAAAGGAGCTCGCTTATCCTTGCTTCCCATTTCATTCATATTTTCGCTTATATATACATTTCCATTGATTATCACATGCGAAACAAACTCACTTCTTCTAATATCGGATAATACATCGCCATCTATAATCGCAATATCTGCTAATTTACCCACCTCTATACTACCTATATGCTCGTTCATTCCTAGATGAATTGCACCATCAATAGTTGCCCCTCGAATAGCCTCAAATGGTGTAAAACCTCCTTGCGCCATAATCCACATTTCCCAATGCGCGCCCAAACCTTCTCTCTGTCCATGCGCACCAATCATAACTCTAACACCTTCATCTCTAAGAGTTTTAGCATATTTGGCAACTTCAATATGATTGTAATAATTTTCTGGTGCAGTTTGCCTTCTAATTGAACGCCTATCTACTAAAAATGATGGTGTATAACGCATTAAACGTTCGTTTTTCCACACTTCGGTTGTGTCATAAAAGTAATATTCACCTGACATTCCACCAAATGACACTACAAAAGTAGGCGTATATCCAGAGTCTGTCGCTCGCCATAATTGCGTTACGTCATCATACGCTCTTGCTATAGGAATATTGTGTTCAAGGCCAGTATGACCGTCCACCAAAAAGCTCATATTTTGTTGAAATTTACCACCACCCTCGGGCATTACCATCATGTCGAGTTTCTTTGCTGCAACTAAGACTTTTTGTCGTTGATCTCGCCTAGGTTGGTTGTAACTTTTGACAGAAATAGCGCCTTTTTCTTTCATTCTTTGTACGTGGAAATATGCATCATCATAGTTCTCAACAATGGCTTTAAAACCCAATGCCTCCGCACCATACAAAATTGTTCCTGTAGAATAAATTCTTGGTGCAACTATTTTCCCAGCTCTCTGAAGTTCAGCAGCAGCCATTATTTCACTTGTATTATTTGAAGGGTCGTGAATGGTTGTTACACCAAAGGATAGATTAGAATACTGTATCCAGTTCTGTTGGGGAATGATTTGAGAAGTACCTTGTGAGCCGTGTGCATGAGCGTCTATTAAGCCAGGAATAATTGTTTTGCCGTTGGTATCAATAATTTCCGCATTGCTTGGTACTTCTATTGTATCAATATCACCGACTGCAGTTATTTGATTCCCTTCTATCAGAACAACGGAGTTTTCAATTACTTCCTGTTGATTATTTGCATCTCTCATTGTTACTAATTTCCCACCCACTAATGCTTTTGTGCCTGTAGGTTTAGAAAAAGGCTGTTTAAAACTAACCTTAATACCTTTCTCAACTGGAGCGGGTAGATCATCGGGTGACTTATTAGCAACAAAATCGAATGCATCACCCAAATTTCTTTGATAGTAGACAGAGGCGTGTGACCAACCAACAGTACTGCTGTCGTCTCGCCATGTCATATAATTTCCTGCTCTCGCAGATAATTGCTTAACAGGCAAGGACGTCATACTAGGGCTAATATTAAATGTTTTTCCATTTGTATTAAATGGTGCAGCATAAGTTTTAAACTGATGAACGAACGCTACCCATTTTCCATTTGGAGATAGTCTATATTCGCTAACTTTGTCACCACCGTTAAGGTGAACCTGTTTGTCTTTTCCGTTTAGATTAACACTTGAAAATCGTGTTTCTCTATAGTCTTTAAAGGCATTCTCAGTAAAGTAAATGCGTTCGTTATTTGAAGAGAAATGTGGTTCAAAACCACTATCAGACACTTTGGTAGCTAGTTCTTTATCAATATCTAATACATATAGCCCGGGCTCATTAGAATATTTAGGATCAAGTAAATAGCCGCCTGTTATTTTTCTATAAGTAATTAGTTTTGAGTCTAAAGAAAAGCTCGGTTCAATATAATGGCCAGGTTCTGTATTGACTATTTTACCTTTACCACCTTTAGCTGAGACGACCCTTATTGTTCCTAGATCTTGGTCATTCCAGGTTGTGTAAACAATGCGTTTTCCGTTTGCTGAATAACGAGGATAATATTCGTCATGGTCGTTTTGTCTAGTTAATCGCTTAGTTTTACCTGACTTGATATTATATACATATAGTTTTCCTAGTGCTTGGAACAATACGGATTTGCCATCGGGAGAGCGCTGAGCCCAGCGAATCGCTCTCACCTCAAATTCATCAGGCGCGACGTTTACTTTGTATCTTAAGGCATCTGCATATCTTAGTGTTGTCTCTACTTCAACATCTAAGGTGGTCACATCTTTTGTTGTAAAGTTTAGTTTGTGAAACTTACCGCCCGTCCAAAAAACGATATTTTTAGAGTCAGGAGTCCAAGCAAAATAGGCAAAATACCCCTCGCTCCCAAACCCTTCTTGCATATCTCTTTCTAAATCAAAAAATAGTGGCTCTTCTAATCCAGTTGCTAAATCTTTGGCAAACAACACGGTTTTGTTTTTTACTCGCTTTATAAAGGCTAAATATTTACCATCAGGTGAGGGTGTTGGCACAATTGCTCCACCCGTTCCTGAAACAAAGCGTATTTCTTTACCGGTTTCTCTATCGTAACGCGTGATAGCAAATATCGATTTCAATGGATCTCTATTATATTCAAATCGAGAGCCTGGGCTAATATCGTGGGTAAAGTAAATGTATCTCCCGTCATGCGAAAAAGCTGGATCAGTAATATTTTGTTGTTCAACGTTACCATTTTCTCTCGCTTTAATAACCACGCCGGTTCCGCCTGAACGATGATATAGCCATATTTCACCTGCAGGTATAGAGCGTGATGAAACAATACCCTTATTAACAACAATATACTCGCCATCGGGACTAAATTTTGGAGAATGAATAAGGTTATTTTTTTCTTTGGTTACTTGTTGAAAGTTCTCTCCATTTGTATCCATTAGCCACACGTTTGACAGACCGTCGCGATCGGAAATAAACGCAATCTGTTTGCCATCAGGACTAAAGGTAGGGTGAATATTCCAGGCAAAATCTTGCGTGAGTGCTTTTGCATTCCCGCCAGCAATATCAACAATAAAAATGTCGCCCAACATATCAAAAACAATACTTTTTCCATCTGGGGAAACATCTAAACTAGACCATGTTGTTTCTTTTGTCTTAATGGTAATTTTATTTAGCTGAAATGGTGGAGATAACACATCCCAGTTTTCTAAGTCTACTTTTGAAGCTTCGTTTTGTTGTTGGGAAGGGGGAGGAGGAGTAAGTTTAGTGGCCTGTTGTGTATTATTGTTTGCGTAAACAAAGACCGTTATCACTAGTGATAGTAGTAAAAAACCTACTCTTAAAAATTGTACTATACGCATAAGTCATTTCTTTTATTTGTTATTGTAAATACAACCTTAATAACAACGACTAATATAAGCAAGTTTTTAGGAAACCTGCGATGGCTTAAAACGCACTTATTATGTTGTTCTACATATCAAAGGGGATGTTGCTTGTAAGCTTGTTCTCTTTACATTTATAGCTGTGTAAGATCATATTGGCGGTTTAAAAGAGCCAAATTAGTTGAATCTGCGACTTCACCAATTGTATATTGGGCAGGGCCTGTTGGTTCTAAAAGTACATATTGCGTGCCATTATGAACAACCGTTGTTTCTTTGGGTTTTGCGGGCATGGCTAACGCTAACAGGGCATGGTCAGGAAGGTATACCATTTTCACATCTATGTAGTCACTATAAGCTTTAAGAATTGCAGCCATTAAAGTTGCTTTACTGTCACAATCCCCTTGGTTATAAACCAGCAAATCTCGTGGAGAAACAAACCCTGCGCCATTAGAATATAAACGGTTTTCAAGTCTACTATAAGGAATACTTTGAACCCAACTGAGCAGTATCCCAATAAACTCCCTTGTATCTCTATTATTAATTTGCATCGCTTTGATTGCATCAACAATTGGCAGAAGAGCCTTGCGACTTAAATCACTATACCTTGCATGATCGTGTCGAATACCTAGCTGACCAGTTGGGGAGGTGTAAGATGCTATAAAACTGCGTTCCCAATATCGTTGTTGCGCGTCTTTGTGAGTTTGTTTTAATTTTTTGAGTACTTGTTGAGCGTAGTTATTTTGTCGGCTTCTAACACTAAATGAAATACCATCGTGATTTCGAGTAATGTCAACATCAGCCCTTGTTGGGTCAACTTCGCTAGCTATTCTCATTACTTCTGAATAAATAAAGTCTTGCAGGAGCTTTTCATTATAATTAGCGGGTGAATTTGGCATATTAGCTAATTCACCATTATTTAAATCAAACTTTAATTTGTATTCAGTATCTTTATTTCGCCATTGGTAACTAAATGTTGTGTCACTGCCAGCATTAAATTTTTTATAAGAGAGTTGTTTTGCGTGTAATTGTGCAGAAAACGAAATAGACAGCGTAATAAGGGTAAAAGCCAAAATCATGAAATACCACTTTGGACTTATTGCAAGATAAGCGAGATTTTTCAGTTTATTAGATTTTTCAGACATGTCTTATACTTCATGCAAAATGTTTAGAAACTATCGTTATCGGCTAAAATTAATAATAACTTAAGCTAATGGTGAACAAAAGTATCAGTTGAAAGACTGGTTTATTGGCTCTATTCGCGCGTTAATTTTTGCTTCATAATTTGAAACTTAAAGACATTAACTTACCTATACACGCCATTCGAAAGCTTCGAATTCATGGATGAATTCGCAGAGCGCCCATGGATGGGTTTACAGCGTCTTTCGAACTTACGTGTATAGGTAAGTTAATGAGCGATTGAATTAAAACAATAGAGCTATTCAACCGCTTAGTTTTACTAAACGTCTATTTTAATATATTAGCTATTAGATAAATTATCGGTCATATTGAACCAATTCAGTTGTTTGTGTAGTCTTACAACACCGCCTACAATAATGAGGGTAGGAGGCTTTAAATTGGCTGTTTCTGAGTTTGTAACAATGTTTGAAAGTGTCCCTGTTACTACTTTTTGATTCACTCTAGTTGCTGACTCTACTAAAGCAATGGGCATGTCTTTTGTCATGCCATGTTCAATTAGCTTGTCACAAATAATCGGTAATCCAGTTAGCCCCATATAGAATACTAAAGTGTGATTAGGTTTAACTAGTGACGGCCAATCTAAGTCTATCGTGTTATTTCGAAGATGCCCTGTGGTAAAGGTAACAGACTGTGCGTGATCTCGATGTGTAAGAGGGATGCCCGCATAGCTTGAGGCTCCAGTTGCTGCTGTAATACCAGGGACAACTTGAAAATCAACACCTTCTTGAATAAGCGTTTGGATTTCTTCTCCACCTCTACCAAAAACGAAAGGGTCGCCACCTTTCAGTCTCACAACTCTATTTCCTTCTTTCGCTAAGCGTGCCAATAATTCATTAATCTCTTCTTGAGGAATAGTGTGATTACTTTTTGCTTTGCCAACATAAATCTTTTCCGCATCCCTTCTAACCAACTCTAAAATATCTTTTGACACCAATCTATCATAGACGACTACGTCTGCCTTCTGCATTAGCCGCAGCGCTCTAAAAGTTAATAAGTCTGGATCTCCGGGCCCCGCACCAACTAAATAAACTTGCCCCGTAGGCTTTTCTCCAGCGGAATACTTATCGAGTGCAACATCAAGTTGAGATTCTGCTATATCCTTATTGCCCTGTAGAACATTTTCGCCAATATCACCATCAAGCACTTCTTCCCAAAAATAGCGTCTGTCGGTCACGCTATTTAAAGCTTGTTTTACTTTTTTTCTAAACTTTTCAGAGAAGTTACCCAGTAACTTAATATTAGTTGGGAGCACTGTTTCTAGCTTTTGGCGAATGTAACGAAGAAGAACCGGTGCAACACCGCCACTTGACATAGCAATAATGATTGGTGAGCGGTCAACAATTGAAGGAGTAATAAATTTACAAAGAGGTGTGTTATCCACCACATTTACTAGAATGCCCTTTGCAAAGGCTTCATCATGTATTTGTTTATTGATGTCTTCGTCATCAGTTGCAACAAAAACCATTTGTTTACCGTCTAAATCAGAAGAAACAAATTTTCGCTCGGATATATTGAGCAGACCTTCATTACCATAACCTCTAACCGTGTCACTCACATATGGAGCCACAACATTCACTTTAGCAGGTGTTTTTAAAAGTAGTTCGCATTTTCTAGCCGCGACTTCACCGGCCCCTACCACCAAACAATTAATGTGTTCAGCATCAATAAAAATAGGGAAATATTTCATGTTCTCTTTGGCCTAATCATAATCTTGTAATGGTGTGCTTTAATCATTTGAGGTATTATTACATTTAATAGAAACAAAAAAAGGAATAAAAATTTCAATTTTATTCCTTTTTGGACTAAAGCGATTCTAACTGATTGAACCGTGATGTTAAATCGAATTAAGTATAATAGTTAACTACTTCTTTTTTCTACGCTTTGGTGGCTCATCACTCCATTCACGTAAATTAAGTCTTTGGCCTGCCACGCGAGTTTTCTGCAAAGTCTCTTTAGTTTTATTTGGCATGCTGTCAGGTAAATCAACGAACGTAAAGTTGTCATGAATATCAATAGCACCAATATTTTTGCTACTCATATCACCTTCGTTTGCGATTGCACCCACAATATTGCCAGGTTTAGCGCCGTGTACATAACCTACTTCTATCCTGAAACGCTTCATACCCTGTTCGGGCTTGCCTCTTGGTTTTGAAGGCCTTCTTTCGCGATTAGGTTCGCGCGAATTACGTTTTTCACCTTTGCCGCCACCACTTCTTTCTTTAAAAGAAGGTTTCGCATGTACGTCTGGTCTGTCTGATTCGCTTAACAGTAAAGGCTCATCACCTTGAGCAACGCTAGCAAGCGCAGCCATTACTACCTCTGGAGAAGCTTCTGACTCTTTAAGTATCGTGTCTATGATAGGCATATAAGATTCTATCTTATCGCTATTCATTGCTTCTAATACGTTTTTCTTGAATCGCCCAAGGCGCGATTCATTTAATTCACTAATAGATGGAATATCCATAGCAGTGATTTGTTGTTTTGTTGCTTTTTCAATGGCAAATAACATACGTTTTTCACGGTGAGAGATAAATAATATTGCATCCCCTTCGCGGCCAGCTCTGCCTGTACGTCCAATTCTATGAACATACGATTCGGTATCGTGAGGAACGTCAAAGTTAACAACATGACTAACACGCTCGACATCTAGTCCACGAGCAACAACATCGGTTGCGACCAAAATGTCTATTTTGCCTTGTTTAAGTTTATCTACTGTTCGTTCTCTTGCTGCTTGTGCAATGTCACCATTAAGCGGTTCAACATCGTAACCACGCGCTGCAAGTTTATCGGCTAATTCAACGGTTGCCGTTTTGGTTCTGACAAACACTATAACGCCATCGAATTCTTCTACTTCTAAAATTCTAGTCAAGGCTTCAAGTTTGTGATGACCCGCTACTTGACAATAGCGTTGCTTGATTGTGCTAGCAGTACTAACTTTCGATTCTATTTTGATATGTTTTGGGTTATTTAAATAACGTTCAGATATTTTCTTAATGACGGCAGGCATGGTTGCCGAAAATAATGCAGTTTGCTTACTTTTTGGAGCATGACTTAAGATTAATTCAACATCGTCGATAAAACCCATGCGAAGCATTTCGTCTGCTTCATCAAGCACTAAGAAACTTAGTTTGTCTAGTTTCAGTGTTTTACGTTTTATATGGTCAATAATTCTGCCAGGTGTGCCTACAACAACTTGTACACCTCGTTTCAATTGACGGATTTGGTTATCGTATGATTGACCACCGTATACGGGTAGGACGCGAATTTTTTTCGAAAAACTGGCATAAACTTGGAAAGCCTCTGCAACTTGTATTGCCAGTTCTCGTGTTGGAGCTAAGACTAAAAGCTGAGTGTGAGCTTCATCTGGGTTAATATTGGCTAACATGGGTAACGCAAATGCGGCAGTTTTGCCAGTACCCGTTTGGGCTTGGCCTAATAAATCGTGGCCTTCTAATAATAGAGGTATGCTTTTGGCTTGGATTGGCGATGGTTTTTCGTAACCCACTTTCTCTATGGCCTGCAATATTTCGCTAGGCAAGTTGAAGTCGTTAAACGTAATGTCGACGCTGTCGGTCATGGTATTTCCTGAATAAAATAAAGAACAATAGGCAAAGCAGAGAGGATGCGAAGGCCAATAACGCGCATAGTATACGGTAAATTATACTTATATACTATTAAACAAATTCACAAAGCTGTGTTTAAATAACGTGACGAGCGCGTTTTTTTGACTAAAATGTAAGCTAAGTAAAATGGATGTTAATTAATAAGGTATAAGGTCATATGCAAGATTCATTATTTTCGACTATTTATTCGCCCATTGGTAAATTGATAAAGCATGCAGCGTTAGTATGTGTTGCGCTTTTCCTACTGAGTGCATGTCAAGAAAAAACCTCTGAAGAATTCATGCAAGAAGCTCAACAATTCATTGCTGCGGGGGATAAACAAGCCGCAGTAGTAGCTATGAAAAATGCCGTACAAAAGAATGTGCGCTCTGCTGATGCCAGATTTAAATTAGGTAAACTACATCTTGAACTTGAAGATTATGCCTCCGCAGAAAAAGAGCTGTCTAGGGCAATTGAACTTGGTTATGACGAATCTCAAGTTCTCCCATTATTAACATTAGCTTTGCAACGATCAGGTGCGAATGTTGAGCTTTCCCAACTTGACATTATAAGTTCCTCTATAAGCCCAGATGAAAAGGTAGAAGCTGGGTTTCGTCAGTTAGCTTCTTTAGTGGCGCTAAACAAAGAAGAAGAATCTCGGTCACTGATTAGTTCTTTATTAGAAATCCAATCTGACAGTGCCTACAGAAATCTTGTTCAAGCATATTTGTATATTTTTGATGAGAGTGCAGTTGAGGCATTAAATGAAGCTGAACTAGCCTATGAAAAAGAGCCGCTAAACAGAGATGTTATTAATACTGCTGCCCGACTATACACGTTAAACGGGCAAGGAGAAAAAGGTGCACAGTTGTATGAAGAATACTTAAAAGTCGCGCCCAATGATTTACAAGCAAAATTTTCAATTGCAAATATGCTAATAGAGCAACGCCAAGCAGACCGAGCAGAAGTGTATATTGATGAACTATTGTCTTTAAATGAAAATAGTCCTGAACTTACCCAGCTAAAAGCTGTGGTTCGTGCTGCTGTAAAAGACTATGCCGCAGCGAAAGAATTTGCTGAAAAATCAATTAGCATGGGCAACAACAATCCTGCTTCTAGATTAATTGCTGGATTATCTTCATATGAATTACAAGAATTCGAAGCAGCTGTTGGTCATTTAACGGTTATTGCTTCTATTCTTCCTGACAATCATCCTGGATTACGTATTTTAGCGGCAAGCCAATTGCAATCTAATATGGGTGATGAGGCAGGAGAAATACTGCAAAGAGTCATTGCTGCCGATTCAAGTGATGCATCGTTGTTTTCAAGAGCTGGCTATGAATTAATTAAATCAGGTGATATTGACGGGGCTAAATCAGTTATAGAACAAGCTGAAAAAGTGACCGAATCATCAGAAGATTTAGCTAGACTTGGCGTATTAAAACTATCAATAAATGATGTGGAAGGTGTGGTTAATTTGGAAAGTGCAGTTGCACAAGCACCAGAGTCAGCATCAGCTAGGGCGACATTAGCCGGTGCATATTTAAGTACAGAGCAATATGACAAAGCACTATCATTATCAAGGGAGTGGCAACTAGATTCACCAAAAGACGTTGAAGGGGATGTATTAGAATCTGAAGTTTTGCAACGACAA
>DDIL01000121.1 GCA_002338515.1 Glaciecola sp. UBA1851
ATCATAGTATTGAAGATGCCTACCTGTGCCCTGTATGTGGTGAACTTTGTGAATGTAAAGCGGCAGAAATGCTTCTTACCTTCTAGATTATTAAGAACTATATGTACGACCCACTTATTGATAAGTCCATTCCCAGTAGCCATATTAAGCCAGATGGCTTCTGGGCAAAAGATTTAGAAGCACTGCAATGTCCTAGCCTGCAAAGCAATATTGAAACTGAGGTAGTAATTGTAGGTGGTGGTTATACGGGATTGTCTGCTGCTTATCACTTAAAAACCAATTATAACATTGACAGTGTCGTGCTAGAAGCGAATCAGCCTGGATGGGGATGCAGTGGCAGAAATGGTGGGTTTGTTTTACCTGGTACTGGACGATTAACTATAGATGAAACGATTAAACGTTGGGGAAAACAAACTAGCGTTGAGATGTTTGCGGAATATCAACAATCCATAAATACTGTCGAAAAATTTATTACTAAAGGTATTAATTGTGAGCGCATTGCTGGTGGATACTTAAAACTTGCTCATAAAAAGCAACTATTAGCACCACTTCATAAACAAGCGCAAATGATGGCTGAAAATTATGGAGATTCAGTGCTCGCATTATCTTCTTCGGATATTAAAAACAATTACTTACAAGGAGCTGAAAATGTGGGAGGGGTTTATTATCCAAAAGCCTTTTCTATCAATCCTTGGTTGTTTGCTCAAGGTATAGCTAAGCTATGTTTACAAAAAGGCGTGAATGTATATGGGAATTCACCCGTAACTGATACCCATTATAATTCCCACAAACATGTATTAACCACCCCTTCTGGCACCGTCACAGCAAAAACACTAATTATAGCAACCAATGCATATACTTCCCGCAAACTTTTCCCCATTATACAAGACCGCTATTTCCCAGTTATGTCTAGCATCATCGTTACCGATGTATTGACCAAGTCTCAGCTCAATGAAATCGGCATGAAAGAAGGGCTGATGGTAATGGATACGCGACCTCTTAAATATTACTATCGCTTACTTCCCAATAATCGATTATTGTTTGGAGGCCGAGGCGCAATTAAAGGTAAAAATAGCAATAATCAAAAATATAAACGTTTATTGATAGAAGGTTTAAGCTCAACTTTCCCAGCCTTAAGCAACATCAACATTAGCGATTTTCATAGTGGTTGGGTCGCTATTTCATTCGACGACTATCCAAGAATACATTTTGATAAACAGCTAAATACGTTATATAGCGCTGGGTATTGTGGTGCAGGATTAGCATTTTCTGTTCAAGCAGGGCAACGACTAGCGCAATTATATAAAGAGCCTGATAGTTTGCCACCATTACCTTTTTGGCAATCACCCTTGCAGAAGTTTCCTTTACCATCTGTGCGACGCACTGCCCTAAAAACTTTTTATGCATGGGAAAGCTTAAAAAGGGCCTGCAAAGTATAAATAACTTAGCGCCCATTTAAATCCCTCTAAACTAGGGATAAGGATGATTAAACTGTAAATTTTAAAGGTCACCTATGTCATTCCAAGAAATTACGCCTCAACAAGCAATGGAAATAATGAATAATGAACACGCGGCTTTAATAGATGTGCGCGAGCCTGCCGAGCATGCTAATCGGCATATTCCTGACTCTCATTTACATCCTTTAGGTAGAATATCGGCCAATGCATTACCGCCTGCTAACAAGCTATTAATTTATTGTCAAAAAGGAATACGTAGCCGAAAAGCATCTGAAAAAATCCTAATTGACAACCCTGAACTGAATGTCTTTAGTATTCAGGGTGGCATAGAAGCTTGGGAGCAAGCTGGACTAGATACACAAGCAGGCAAAAGTAATATAATGTCGTTAGACAGACAGGTCCAATTGGCCATTGGCTGTTTAGTGGTTATTTTTTCTATTTTAGCATTAAGTGTATCTGGTGCGTTTGTTTGGGTTACCCTAGCAATAGGCGCAGGTTTAATTTTAGCGGGTAGTACAGGATTTTGTGGGTTGGGTAGAGTTATCGCTATGATGCCGTGGAATCAACACTTGTAGCTTACTAACAACTTATTAAGGATGATGGACAACGCGTTTTTTCTTACCAAAAAGTTGAAACCAAAATAGCCCTTCAAAACAAAAACCTAACACAACAAATATAAATGCTCCTGTAGTATTGCCGTAACTATAAAACGAGAGGGCAATGAATAAAAATGCCACGGCTAATATTATTCGCAGAAACGTTTTCATATGTTCACTCTATTAATTGTGATTGTGACTGGCATTATAGCTTGTTAATCAACTTTGGGCTAATAACCATTTCAGTTTATAAACTAAAGAGAATATTCTCATAATAAACAAGTCATTGAAAAGTTTTGCTTTAAAAGGGTTACTTCACTCAAAAATAGAAAGGCAGAAGAGGAAAAGCATTCTTTATTGTAGTACCCTTAGCAAAAATTTCATGTAGGTAATATATTTTGCCAGTTCATTGGTTTCCTGGGCACATGCACAAAGCCCTAAAAGAAATGAAAGAAGTGCTTGGTCAGGTTGATGTATTGATTGAAGTACTTGATGCACGTATTCCTTATTCGAGTGAAAACCCCGAAATTGCCAAAATTAGAGGCGACAAGCCTTGTATTAAAATTTTTAATAAATCCGACCTAGCTGATCCTGACGTAACCGTTTTGTGGCAAGCGCATTTAGAAGAAGACCGTGCGGTTCAAACCTTTACCACCTCTATTGACGATACGGCTAAAACTAAATCAATTATTGATCTAATTCGCAAAATTTGTATACGCAAAAACGCCTCAATAAAAACAATTAATGCAATGATTATAGGTATTCCTAACGTTGGGAAGTCTACTTTGATTAATACCTTGGCCAACAGAGTGATTGCAAAAACAGGTAATGAACCTGCTGTTACCAAAAACCAGCAGCGTGTTAATTTAGGTAGCGGCATTGTATTAATCGACACACCGGGCGTGCTATGGCCTAAACTTGAAAACCCCAATACTGGTTATCGATTAGGTGTGTCTGGAGCAGTAAAGGACTCTGCTCTAGAATATGATGATATTGGTTTTTATGCCGCAGACTACCTTATTAAAACCTATCCTGAGTTAATGAAAGCACGCTATAAGCTTGATGAACTGCCCAATACCGAACTTGAATTTTTAGAAATGGCCGCAGTGAAACGTGGCGCAGTTATGGCTGGCGGTCGAGTCAATTTACACAAAATATGTGAGCTTCTAATTGCTGAATACCGTTCTGGTAAAATAGGGCGAATTTCCTTGGAAACTCCGCAAATGCTGATAAAAGAAAAAATCGAAATAGAACAGGCGGTAGTAAAAAAGATAGAAGACAAAGCTAAAAGAAAGCGACAATTCAAAGAAGGTTCACTCACTCCCGACAAAAGAGATAAAAAAGAAATACGCACTAAAAAGCGACTAGAAACAAGTGCGCGTGCAAAGGCTAAAAACAAGAAGCATAACGGCACCTGAGTCAGATATCTCGTTAATTAGCATCACCTGATTTTCCTGAATGCTTGTGCTAATAGTTAATGTTAACCAACGGTGTCTACTTATGTTTGAATATTAGACGATTTCACACCGTATTCAGACTTGTACTTTTACTCATTTGGGTAACAAAAAATTGCCTGATATAGAATGCTGGGAGCGATTATTTTCTGTAGTTTCGGTTGTATCTTTTAACTTAACGCCCGATAATTTTTTATTAAACGACTGATTAACCAACCATATTATCTTTTCTGTTGCATCGTGTATGCTCATGCCCTGAGGCCTAATATTAGAAATACAGTTACGCGATGCGTCGTTTAACCCAAGCTTAGGATTATAAGTATAATAAACCCCTAGACTATCATGTGCACTTAACCCAGGTCGTTCACCTATAATTAACACCATAGATTTTGCGTTTATGATTTCGCCTATTTCATCCCCAATAGCCACTCTACCCTGCTTCACTAACATAATTGATGACGAAGTATAAGCCAGCTTATTAAACTCAAAAATAAGTTGTTGAACTAGCTCGCAGCCATATTTTTGGATTGCAACAGACGATAAACCATCCACTAATGCAATAGCCACATCCATGCCCTTTTTATGACTAGATGCTGAATGAAGCAATGCTTCCTTACTATTGTTATTTAATTGCCTGCCAAAATCGGGGCGCTGCAAAAATTCTGTGCGGTCTTTAGCTTTAGAGTGCAAATGTATTGATGACAAATTTTGTTGCTTCAACGCTGTGTTTATTGCATCAAAATCAATATGGGCGTGAACTGCATCGCGGGCTTTTGCATGATCTTGATTAAATTTCAATTGCGCATTTGTAGGTAAACTACCACCAGCTCTACCTAAACCAATTCTTGCTTGAGTAAAGTTTTGCAGTTTATGCCAGGCATCAACATCAAATGCCTGTTTATCTATTCGTTTAATTGATTTATTGCTCATACATCACCTTAGTAAATGCGAAATATCTGCAAACGGTCCTAAATGTGATTGATCACTCAATTCACCTTGGCTATTGAAGATTTTATGCTTAATTAGCCAGTGTTCAAATTCAGGAGCAGGTTTTTTGTTCATAACTTGACGCACAAACAACGCATCATGAAAAGAAGTCGTTTGATAATTCAACATAATGTCATCCGAGCCGGGTATACCCATTATAAAATTCACCCCCGCCGCACCAAGTTGAGTAAGTAGCATATCCATATCGTCTTGGTCTGCCTCAGCGTGATTGGTGTAACAAATATCCATACCCATTGGCAAGCCTAATAGCTTGCCACAGAAATGATCTTCTAGCCCAGCGCGATTAATTTGCTTACCGTCATATAAATATTCAGGACCAATGAAGCCTACAACACTATTAACCAAGAGCGGTTTGTATCGTCTTGCTACAGCATATGCTCTAGCTTCACAGGTTTGTTGGTCAACATCATGGTGAGCATTAGCCGATAGCGCACTGCCTTGGCCTGTCTCAAAATACATATTGTTATTTCCAAGCGTGCCTCTATTTAACGAATTAACTGCACTGTAAGCTTCGTCTAAAATACTTAAACTTACACCAAAACTTTCGTTCGCTTTTTGAGTGCCTGCAATAGACTGGAATACAATATCGATAGGTAGTTGATTATTGATTGCTTCAATTTGGGTGGTAACATGGGTCAGCACACATGCTTGTGTAGGTATTGCGTAATGCGAAATAATATCGTCTAACATATGCACAAGTTTACCGATAGATTGATAATTATCGGTAGCTGGATTGATACCTATTACTGCATCACCGCTACCATATAATAAGCCATCTAAAATACTTGCGGCTATACCTGCAGCATCATCAAATGGATGATTAGGCTGCAAACGCGTAGCTAAATGACCAGGCAACCCAAGCGTATTTCTAAATTTGGTGATATTAACGCATTTATTCGCCACCAAAATTAAATCTTGTATGCGCATGATTTTACTTACCGCGCTTACCATTTCAGGCGTCAACCCTTCAGATATTAAGGCTATCTCCTTATTAGTCACACTGTAAGACAACAAGTAATTACGAAAGTCTCCAACCGTTAAGTGTGCAATAGGCGTAAACGATTCTTTATTGTGGCTATCGATTATTAACCTGCTAACTTCATCGCTTTCGTATGGAACAACGAGTTCATTTAAAAAATGCGATAAGGGTAATTCAGCCAAAGCTTGTTGAGCAGCGGCTCTTTCTATCATGCTTGTTGCGGCAATACCTGCTAAACAATCACCAGACCTTAAAGGAGTTGCTTTTGCTAGTAGTGTTTTTAAATCCTCAAATACAAAATGTTGGTTGGCTAATATTTGTTTGAACGCCACAATTTCACTCCTTTTATAATACACGCCGAAACATTAATAGCAGGCGGGCTTTATTTATCAATTTGAAGATCATAATGTGTATACGCATCATCTATCGTAACTGACCTATATTATTAAATTGATAATGAGGATAGTTTGTAAAGTCATGCCAGCGATATTTCCGGTTCGTATTTTGCAAAATCTTCTTTAAGTTGCCAGAACTCTTAATCAAATATTAGAGACACCGTCAGCCTTTAACCTACCTTTTTTAATGCTAATGCCCCTATTTTACTGGGATAAGGACAATTTATGAGTGGAAATAATGCTCGCTTACAAGCTATTACTAACATCACCAACCGTGCACCAAAAGCGCGCAACGTGCCCGATACATTGAGCAAGATTTGGGCAGAAGATGTATTTAATTTAGCAACTATGGAAGAAGCCCTGTCAAAAAATGCGTTTAAAGCGATTAAAAAGACCGTGCAAACAGGTGCTGCTCTTGACCCTGCTGTGGCTGAAGTAGTTGCGGCAGCGATGAAAGATTGGGCAATAGCAAAAGGAGCGAAATTCTTCTCACATATTTTCTATCCAATGACTAACATTACGGCAGAAAAACATGATGGATTTATAGTCACCAACCCTGACGGCGCTGCCATTACCGAGTTTACCGGAAGCTTGCTAATTAAAGGGGAGCCTGATGGTTCATCATTCCCAAATGGTAGCTTACGTATGACTAATGCAGCACGAGGTTATACCGCATGGGATCCAACAAGCCCTGCATTTATAATGCATACATCTAACGGCGCCACTTTAACCATACCAAGTGTATTTATGTC
>DDIL01000144.1 GCA_002338515.1 Glaciecola sp. UBA1851
TTCTTATTCCCACATATTTCATAGCGGTGAATGGCCAAGAAACGGGGTTGATTGCCGCAATTGGTTTAGCGCTATATGTTATTATCATCTATTCACTACTTAAAAATGTTAACCAAACCATAGTAAAGTCGATTGTTTTAAATTTCCAACTAAAACAAGAAGTCGAAAAAAGAAAGCTGATTGAGAAACAACTTCAAGACATTTCTAGACGAGATGGCCTAACCGGGCTTTTCAATAGACGATATTTTGATGAAATGTTAGATGTTGAAATTGGCAGAGCCCACAGAAATCATCTGCCACTATGCTTAATCATCTTTGATATCGACTGTTTCAAAGAATACAACGATTACTATGGTCATGTAGCCGGCGATAATTGCCTGATTACTATTTCGGATATAGCGAGCAATTTAGCAAATAGAAAAGGCGATTTAGTGGCAAGATATGGAGGCGAAGAGTTTGCTATTATTCTACCGAATATAGATTTTGACGGTGCCGTGGCGTTCGCAAATAAACTGCAAATTGCGGTTCAAAAAAAGCGTATCACACATGAAACAAGTCGCTTAACCACGCTTAAAAGCGTTACTATAAGTGTTGGTGTCACTAACTTGATGCCGTTTTCAAAAACTAAGCCTAAAGAATTGGTACATTTGGCTGACGAAGCTTTATATGAAGCGAAGCGACAAGGCAGAAATAGAGTCTTTGCGCGGAAAAATAATCACCTAGACGAAAATTCTTCTTCGTAGAATTAAACGAGCCAGCTACAAAGATAACTGGCTGCTTTTTAGTTAATGAAAATCAAAGCTTATTAATCATCGGTTCTTAAGTAAGTATAACCACCTAAACAATCTTCATAGAAGTCAGTCCAACGAACGCCCTCTCTTGGTTTAATTGCCCCGTTAGCAACTTGCTTATCAATTGAACGTTTTACATCGAGTGCCATGGCACTGGGATGGTATTGCATAATAGTTAAGACCTGTTCAACAGTAGAGCCTTTTAATATTTCTTCTATATAAAAATCTTCAGGATCATCATCATGACTGAATACATGCACTTCATTTAAACGACCGAATAAATTATGCATATCACCCATAACATCTTGATAAGCGCCCGTTAAAAATATACCTAAATAACATTTTTCAGAGGGGTTTAAGTCAGGTAAGGGTAATACACTAGCAATTGTATGATCTACGACAAAGCGGTCTATTTTTCCGTCACTATCGCAGGTAATATCAACTAGTGAGCAGTTTTTGACCGGCTCTATATTAAGCTTTGTAAGGGGAGCTACGGGTAATAATTGATCAATAGCCCAACTATCTACAGCTGATTGGAATACTGAAAAATTACACAAATACTGAGATGAAAGAGAGTAGTCTAGCCCTTGCATATCCTCTGGAACAAATTCTTGTTTTTTATAATAAGCCTGCACTTGACGAGTAATTTGCCAATATAAGGTTTCTATTTTCCCGAATTCTTCAATACTAATTACTCTTAACTTAAATGCCTGAGACGCTTGCTCTTTCCATTGCACCGCATCGTTGTAAACTTCTTGAAAATTTAACGAGTCAAATAAAGAATTCACTGGAAGGCTATTATATAATTCTCGCATATTTTTCAACAAAATATGCTCTGAAGTTGTTTCACTGGTATCTATTTCAGCACCTTCTGGCTTAATTTCACCTACTACTTCTGTTACAACGCAGCTATGATGAGCGGTAATTGCACGGCCACTCTCTGACACAATGTTCGGATGAGGTACGCCTTCTAAATCACACATTTCACGCAATCCATAGACTACGTCGGCAACATATTCTCTTAAGCTATAGTTTCTAGATGAATCATTGGCTGACTGGCTACCATCGTAATCGATTCCCAGCCCACCACCTACATCAACATACTCCATATTAAAACCAAGTTTATGCAATTCTGCATAAATTCTGGCAGCTTCGTTGACTGCATCTTTTATCGCCCGAATTTCAGGTAGTTGACTACCAATATGAAAATGCAATAGTTTCAAAGTGTGTCCTAAGCCTTCCGATTCTAAATATCTAGCAGACTTAATCACTTCAGAAATAGTTAAACCAAATTTCGCTCGTTCGCCACTTGAACCTTGCCAACGTCCCATTCCTTTAGATTGCATTTTACTTCTAATACCAACAATTGGCTCAATATCTAACTCTTTAGATAACCTAACTAACATGGTTAGTTCACTGAATTTTTCAATCACTACTACAACTTTGCGACCTAATTTACGGCCAAGCAAAGCTAACTTAATAAACTCTTCGTCTTTGTATCCGTTTAATATAGTAAGTGAGTTAGGATTGGTGTTGTATGCAAGAACAGTTAACAGTTCAGGTTTAGAGCCTGCTTCAAGTCCAAAATCATATGGCGCGCCAGCATCTACAATTTCTTCAACTACTTCTCGCATTTGATTAACTTTTATAGGGTATACGCCATTATATTCTCCCCTATAGCTAGCTTCTTCAATTACTTCATTAAATGTTTCATTTAAGCTCACAACTTGCGAACGCAGTACATCATGAAATCGAATTACAACAGGGAACTGGATTTTTTCTTGCTTAATTTCCTTTAATAACGCGTCAAAATCAATTGTCATATCTTGGTGACTATTGTCTGGAATAACGTGCACATTGCCGTTTTCACCAATTTTAAAGTACCCGCCACCCCAACTAGATACACCATAGGTGCGCTCAGCGTCTTCAATTGACCATGAATTTTGTTTTATATCTTCAGACAAAATGAAATCCTACTTAGTGTTAAGTAAAAGCTAATATGAGAATTCTCATAGTAACTAGCATAGCAAACATGGCGCGCAGTATATATGTAGCCGCCAATTAAGCGAAAGTAAAAGTGAAAATTAGGAGTAAAAAAAGAGTAAGATGTTAATTTTTCGTGAAAAGTGGACTTTTAGACCATTGCAACTTTAATTTAACCTGTTATAACTTTAAACAAGAAGATGTATAAACAATAAATGATGCCTGTAGTATCATCTAAATAGAGCGTTGCCGCTTAATGTTAGATTGACTCAACTATGTATTCGCTTTCAAGCTCTTCAGTTACTGTTGGGAGAAACTTATGCAAACTTTGGATGCCCCAGTGGAAGATTATAATAAACAAGTACCTTACCGAGTAATGGTGGTTGATGATAACGATATAGAGCTTAAGCTTTACGCCAATGGACTAGCTCAACATTTTACAATGGTATTTGCCAAGTCTTCCAAACAGGCTTGGGATTTACTTAATTGTGCGCCTCTTCCTGATGCGATTATTTTAGATATTATGATGCCAAATGAAGACGGCTTAGCATTATGCGATAGAATTAAAGAAAATCAATTTACCAAAGATATCCCCATTATTTTCATCTCTGCTTTAACTGGACCTACTATTAAATCTCAAGCTTTTGAAATCGGTGGAGCCGATTTTGTAACTAAACCCCCTATGGTGGCAGAACTAGTTGCCAGAATTAATCGACATGTAAAAGTTTATCGTAAAACCAAACGATTAGAATCCCTCATATTTATTGACCCATTAACGCATTTACCTAATGCAAGTAAGTTCAGAGAAGTATTAAAGCAAGAATGGTCTAGATGTGCTCGATATTGGCATCATCTTTCATTACTTCTATTAAGAATGGATAATATGGGGCAGTATAAAATTGATCATGGTAAAGAGAAGTATTACAACCTCACTGCAAGTATTGCGAATGGTCTTTCAGATATAGGGGGAAGACCGGGAGATATGTTTGCCTCTTTAGGAAACGATACCTTCGCCTTGCTGCTTTCAGATTGCAGTTCAGATGGTGCATTGTTAAAAGCAGATGAAATAATGAAGCGGTTTAAAAGTCCAAACTTCGTTGTTAAAGAGCATTTAAACGCACGTCATGTTACTTGTACCATTGCTATTTCAGTTGCTGCTCCAGCAGGCGGTGGTGATAGTAGCCAGTTATTTGAGCAAGCTGACGATTTATTGTTTGAAGCGAATCAATTAGGTAATGGAAAAATCTATAGGAAAGACGAAATATTGGGTGTAGATGAGTTAAATGCTAAAGACTCACAAGCGCCTGATGATAGACGAATGTGAGTTATATCTTTTGGCTTTGTTTAAAAAGAGCCTAGATACATAATGTCTACTAAAAGTATTAAATTTCAAATGACTCAATGTGGTCTTTTTCAAGCGGCATACCAAAAGACAAATTTTGTGTCGCTTTCTTACCTAACACATCTTTTAAATAACGTGTATGCAAACCATTATTAGGGCGAATGGAGCGAACATTTTTTTCAGTTAATATTTCACCCTTTTTCACTTCAGCGGTTACGTAAAGCGAACGTCTTAATCCCCGTCCTTTTGATTCACTAGGCTTAACATCATAACCAGCTGTGCCCAGCGCTTTAAACGCTCGCCTACATGATTTAACTAAGTTTGTGAATTCTTTTGGTTCTAACGAAAAAGCGGCATCCACAGCGCCCTCAGATCTATCCAAAGTAAAATGTTTTTCAATAATGGCTGCACCTAATGCAGTCGCAGTAATAGCGGCAGTATTGTCTATAGTGTGATCACTTAAGCCAATTGGCACGCTAAACCTGTTTTGCATATCAGTAATGGTTTGTAAGTTACAATCATCAATAGGTGTAGGATACCCGCTAATACAATGCAATATTGCCAATTGCGTTCCACCGGCGTCTTCCACCGCTTGCACGGCTTCTTGAATTTCTTCAAGTGTCGCCATGCCAGTGGAGATAATTATAGGTTTACCGGTTTCTGTCGCTTTCTTGATTAAACCCATATCGTTAATCTCAAATGAAGCAATTTTATATGCTGGACAGTCCAAGTTTTCTAGTAGGTCAACAGCTGTCGAGTCAAAAGGAGAGGAAAAAATAGGAATGCCGTGTTCTTTTGCTCTAGCAAATAGCGCTTCATGCCATTCCCATGGTGTATAGGCCTCTTGGTATAAATCGTAAAGCGTTCTTCCACTCCACAGCCCACCATTTAACGTGAACTCTGGACCGTCATAATCAATCGTAATTGTATCAGCCGTATATGTTTGTATTTTAATGGCATCAGCGCCAGTTTCAGCAGCTTTGTCTACAAGCTTCAATGCTTCATTAATGTCACCTTTATGATTACCTGATAATTCAACAATAATAAAAGGAGAAGAGTTCCTAGAAATTGTTCTACCAGATATTTCAAATTGACTACGTAAATTTGACGATTTGTTCATTCACAGTACCTATTTATTTGAGTTTTCATAAATTTGACGCTATTGACTGATATTTGGGGATTTATCAGTATTTCCATGCCGTTCACTGCATAAATCACGCCATTTGAACTAAATATGAATGATGGAATATGAAAGTTTTAAATGAATGAGTGTGTCTTTATTACCATGAACATTTGATAATTGTATTAGAGCGTGAAGGCGAATACCAACTATCAAATAATATTTGACCCTAATTTTGGATAGGCAATAGTGCTAATTGTTATCCCTAATTATAGTTGTATATCAAAAATATTATTAGGTAAAACATTTTCTAATACTTATAAACATAACTAAGGTAAACGATGAACACCAAGATAAATAAAGCAATAGCGATAGTAACCGTCGCTTTATCTTTGGCTGTTAGTTCAATAACTTATAGCCAAACAGAAGCATCAAACAAAAATGCCAGTGTAAATAAAGCGCCAAATTGGACTCTTGAAACTCAAGATGGGAAGCAAGTATCTTTTAGTGATTATGAAGGCCAACCTGTTATGTTGCATATTTGGGGAACGTGGTGTCCTTATTGTAAAAAGCTACAACCAGGTTTACAACAAATACACGAAAACTATAAAGACAGAGGCCTTATTGTATTAGGAATTAGTGTAAATGAACCTACAACAACTAAACCACAAACAGAACTTGAATCACGCGGAATAGATTTTTTGACACTAATAGAAGGCGATGAAGTCGCAATAAATGACTTTGAGGTAATGGGTACACCTACCACTATTTTTATTTCAGCAGATGGCAATATTGTGGGTTCAACCATGGTGTCAGATCCAACCGATCCCAGATTTACGCAAGTAGCAGAATATCTAGTAAATAATATTTAGGCGTCTTAGATTACTGATATATTAACTGAATTACCGTTTACTTAAACACCTTTCTTTTGGTGATAAAAAGCCCGCAAATATTTGCGGGCTTTCTTGTTGGTTTAGGAGTTCCTGCTTTAGTTTAGGAGGTTCCTGCTTT
>DDIL01000208.1 GCA_002338515.1 Glaciecola sp. UBA1851
GCTATTGTTTGTTGTTTGAGATTTTTCAATATTCATATCCTCTAACATTGCACAACTTTTCCTGTCCTTGTGTGGCCGCGATTCAGTTAATCCTAAAATAGGATACTTATATCTATATGTACAATTAAAATACTAAAATGTAACAAAATAAATTCAAAAAATTAACATTTATCATTGGTGGTGAATTAACACGGTAAAGCCGTTGCTTTATTGAGTTTAAAAAATGTACTATAAACTTATTCAGACTGAACGCGACTATATTGATCAATGGACTGTTTCAAATGACCTTCAATGCTCGTCTCTTTATTGCTTACTGTTTTATTACGGTGTCATTGACTACTGCTTGTAGTTCAACAACAACTAATGCTGCACTAAATAACGAAAGTACAAATAACAATATCGCCACCGAATACACAACTTTTGAGGATGATAAGCGTGAGGTATTTTTTGCTGGCATCTCGTATCTTGGTGAAGCGAGTAAGCTCAAACAACGCTATCCACATGTACTGGCTTTAAATACCTTTTCAGAAAAGCGGCCTAGTGTAGACAGGTTGCTAGAAGAGTTTATTACAGTTAATACCTACCCGCATTTGCAGTTAAATAATGGGTTAGCAAACTTAAAGGATGGAGAGTCAATAGTTGTTAGTTTAGCAATTGAGTTAGAGCGAGTGATTATTGAAGAAATTCGTAGTGGGCAAAAACTTTACTTTGAAGTTGGGGCACAGCTTATGTTCATGGATTTTGAAACCATGAGTTTAATTACTTCATATCCAGTACGTGTTACCAAAAACGTAATCAAGCCAGTAGGACAAGATTTGTCGCAAGTCATCGATGATAATTTCAAAAGTCTCTATTTGGGTTCTCCAATTAAAGCGAATGCACAAATTAATAAGCTGACTCCTGAAGCAAGTATACAACAGGGATCATCGGGTGGACTTTTAAATCGAACAATTGAAGTGTTGAAACAAGTACAGTTATTAGATACTGCTCCCTTAAGGTTTCAAGTGGATAGCTTAGAACTGACAGATTCAGTACGCACAAAGTTGCCTCCTGAGACTCAATTTGAAGATATTGAACATTACTTGGCTCAGCATTTTACTCGCAATTTTGCTCAAACTTATGAAGTGAACGCCTTGCCATTTTCAAAAGGTCATACGGTTGGCAATAAAATGATGGGGCAGTTTGCTAATGGCGATATTTACCAATTAGATATTCCTGAATCAGATTATACGTTCGATATGAAAGTCTTAGATATTAAAAAGGTAACTAAAGGTGCCCATATTTTATTTGCCTCGCGCTTATCATTTGCACTGACCCACACGGCTAGTGAGCAAACTGAAATAGCTGGTAAGTTTCATTATTCTGTTCCGAAATTTAAAAATTACAAGAGTATGGACGAAACGTCCGCTTACGAAGATGCAACAGAAGAATTGTTTTTAGATATTATCGAACAACTATCCAAGCCTTCAAAAGAATGGCATAAACGTCACTCAAATAACCATAAAAAGAGCTATCAAGAGTTCAAACAAGTCCAGGAGCTACTAAATTATGATTAGGCTGTTCATCTTTGTATCAATATTATTGACCTTTTTGATTACGACAAATGTTGTGGCAAGTGAGCAGTCTGCTAGTGCAAAAATCCCTTATAGTGGTTGGGGCCTTGATAGTGATGAACGAAGAGAAGCTGAGAAACTAGCTCTTATTCAAGCTGTAGAGGTATTTGTACAGAAAAAGCTGCCTTCTCATTACCCAAATTACAGTGAGTTCAAAGCAGAAATAGACCAAAACGTAGAAGACTTTGTCATTAAAAATGTAGTGACTCGCGACAAACAAAACAAACAAAATAAAACGTATGAAGTATGGGTTCGAGCAACCATAAATGAACCTAAGTTGTTGGAGCTGTTTTTAAGTAAAAACCCAGTTACCAATATAGAAGATCAAGCGTATTTCACCTTTGTTTTTGTTGCTAGGCAAGTTATTGGAAAGGAAAAGCGGGCAGATATTTTTGTTTCGAAAACAGAATCTGAAGACAAGAAAAATAAAACCAATACAGTATCGACTTCAATAAAAGAGAAAAATTTTTCGGATGCATTAATCTATGATGTTGCTACCACAAATGAGGTGGATACATCGGTTAGCGAAGTGCTATCTAATGCTAATTATTTAGTGATAGATGCAGGTTTATTGGAAGAAGAGACTGGCGGGTTATTGTCGGTAGAAGACTTTATTCTAGATTATGCTCAAGGAGATGATTTAAAGAAAAGTACAAAACGGGATGCGCTTATGGGATTACAAAGCTTAGATGATCCTATTGATTATTTAGTTATTGGTACATTAGATATAGATGAGCAACTTTTAGATAAAAACACAGATAAATTTAAAGTGTTTGTAAGCATTACGGCAAAAGTTTTAGCAATACAAAAACGGGGAGCCTTGGTAGCTGCGGTCAAACCAACACAATATGCAGGGCAGGGAGACACAGCAAAAGTTGCATTAAATAATGCGTTAATACTAGCGGCAAAAGAAGCGGGCAATGAATTAGTCGGTCAATTAGTTTCAAAAGGTATACGATAGGGTCAAGATTAAAATTTAAACTAAGACATAACGCTTCACTGAAGACTGGGTTAAATAGATACCAAATATCAATAATAACAACTGAAAAATATAGGGATTTAACAATGAAAAAAACAAAACAATATTTTCACTCATTTGCAGTAATAACGAGTGTGATAGTACTCACTGCGTGCTCAGCAACTGAGATAAAACAAACAGTGGGAGATACCTATAACAATGTAGCAGCTACAATTACTGGTAGCGAAGCACCGGCATGGGCCTCAGCTCCTTTAATAGCTGAGAGTCAGTGTAATAGTTTTTCATATAAGAATGTTGAAAACTTTCTAGCCGTCTATGCAAGCAAAGAAAACTACTCATTAAAAGGTACCGCAAATGAGGCCGGCCAGCGTGCAATGGGCACTTATATGATATCGGCTGCGCTTATTAACAAAGCACAAACTTGTATGGCTGAAGCACTTGAATTAAAAGAGACCATTACTCTTTTAGAGGAAGAGAAACAAATTATTTTAAGTGGCACCAGTTTAAGTGAGTCTGAAATAACAAGACACCGAGAAATTTCAGCTGAAGCTAATGAAGCCATTGTTAGTTACAGTCAACAAGTTGATGAACTATCTCCACAAAAAAGCGAGTCATTGGTTTTAGGTATTTCTACATTTTTAACCGGCACATACACCACGGTTAGAATGGAAGATGCGATAGCTGATTATACCAAAAAAGTTGCTGAGTCTTCTTCTAATAGTGCCAAATCTGTGAAGAACAATAATAGCCCAACTGCTTGGTTGAACGCTATTGCTGATGTATTTGATACTACTGCCGGTGGCGGTGCGACTATTGCAAACATAGGTAGTGGTTTAGTACCTCATATGAAAAAATTGTACAGTACGGGTGAATATTTGATGGAATACTCAAGAAAAAATAATTTAACGCTACCCTCTAACGCTACAGAAGAGTTCATGAGTATGGGTGGCTGGGGAGATGAAGAGTAATTTTTAGTTTTACTCTAATTGTATTTAGTATTGCTGGGCTTCTAAACCTAAAAGCTCAGCTAAATCCTTCTTTCTTAAGTTTAATTTTATGCGCTGTATCGCCTTATCAAGCGCTTGTTCGTGATCTCGATAAGAGCGCCCTTGGCTATCGAATGTGTTATTGCCTAATTCTGAGCGATTAATACGGCTAGTTAATGCAACCGATAAGCGAGATAAATATGCTTGTCTGTCATCTTGCGATTCTGTATTTGAAGTGAAAACTTCTATTGTCGGAATATTATTGCTTTTATCATTTGAATTGAATGGCCTAGTGTTAATGCCTAAACTGGATAACTTTTGTTTAAGTAACTTTTCGACCTTTTTGGAAGAGTAGTCTTCGTCAGAAAATTTAAGAAAAACGAACCCTTTTTGTAACTGCTCATTCTTTAAGTTTTTGTATGCCACATAGCGCTTAACATTTTCAATGAAGGTAGGTTGTGGTGAAAGTGCATTCCAAACTAATTGAAGGCGTTGAGCTTCTTCAATTCTATTTTCAATATGTTCATTGTTAAGGACAATATCTAAATAGGTCATTGACGATATTTGAGTGAACCAAGAGGTTATTTCTGTATCAATGGCTGCCCAGCGAGCTTCATTATTGCGACTAAATTCATTCACATCCAATTGCGCTAGAACAAAAATGCCGTTTTTAGTGTCGTGTGTTTTTATATATTCAACATTTGAAAGACTTGTGTCTGTGTTTACTTGCGTAAAAATACGAGTATCTCTTTGATAGCGGCCATCTTGCATTTGTTCATAGTCAGTGTATTTTTGCGAAACAGCCGATTGAAAAAAACTAGAAATAGTAGCTAGTGAAGCTTTCTGAGCCTGTTCAACTGTGCTTCCTTCACCTACGCCGTATATGAAATCTGGAGTATTCTGAGGAGGATTTTTTGCCCAAGCTGGTAATGCATTAGGTGAGGAATTGACAATGCTGATATTTAAGAATAATAGCGCAGTGAACACGAGCAAACATGCGTATTTATACATCCCATTCGTAGAACCACCAACCATGACTTACTCCTTATCAGATTACACTTACTTAATTAAAAAATGCATTACTCAGCCTGGAATAACTTTCAAATTTTATGATTTACGTCTGTTAAAATTTCAATAATTCCCAGTATAAAATTATTTCTAATGCCTGTTTTTCTAGTGTAGCACTTGCTTATATTATAGTCATATGTGCAATTAAGTATTTAATGCTAGTTATGCAATACTGGATTTTGAATTATTACAACGATGAATCATTCACTAGCATTATAAACTAAAAGGAAACTTCAACTGTACAAACCACACTATAAGAAGAAGGAAAATATATGTTTACTTTACATCATTTAAATAGTTCAAGATCGCAGCGCATCGTATGGATGTTAGAGTTATTACAAGTTGAGTATGACATAAAAGTTTATCAAAGAGATGCAAAAACAAACCTCGCTCCTGATTCATTAAAGGCTATCCATCCTTTAGGTACCGCCCCGTTATTAACACATAACGATAAGGCCATTGCGGAAACAGGCGCTATTTGTGAATACTTAGTCCAACAAACTGGTAATACTGAGTTAATTCCAACCCAAGACAATGAAAACTATATAGACGTACAATTTTGGTCTCATTATGCGGAGGGTAGTTTTACCCCTCATTTAGTGACAGCAATGGTGCTAAATAAAGGTAAAGAGAAAGCGAGTCCGTTCTTTGTAAAATTTATTGTGAAGAAATTTGTTGATGCAGTAATGAATGCGTACTTTGGTATGGCAATTACACGTAACCTGACTTTTGTTGAAAATTACTTAGAAGGACGAGATTGGTTAGTAGGCGATTCAGCCACCGTTGCTGATATTCAAATGAGTTTCCCGCTTGAGGCAATGTTTAATGCTGGCAAGCTTGAACAGCATCCCAACATATCTAAATATGTGAATCGTTTTCAATCTGAGCCAAGTTATAAGTTAGCGATGGCGAAAATGGAAGAGGCTGAAAAGAGCGCTTAAATAAATGTAGCAATAAAAGCACTTTTGATCATTATTGTGCCGGCGGGGTATTGGTAAGACGCGAGAATTTCACCATCAAC
>DDIL01000164.1:0-4734 GCA_002338515.1 Glaciecola sp. UBA1851
AATTGATGGATAAACTAACAGACTACTTTTTTACCGGCGGTATGCCGGAAGCCGTTTCTGCTTGGTATCAGTTTAAAGATTCAAGCATTTTAGATCGCCTTGAAACAGTCACAAAAATTCATGCCGATTTAGTTGAAGGTTATCGCCGCGATTTTGGTAAGTATGCGGGCAAGGTCGATGCCACAGTAATTGAGTCGGTATTTAATAACATTCCGGCGCAGCTATCACTTGTAAGCGATGAGTCCGTTAAGCGCTTTAGATTCAAACATGTACATAAGCGTAAATCTCGTTATAGCGATTTTGAAACCGCGATCCATTGGCTCAACTGCTGCCGCTTAGCCTTACCAAACTACCCTATTGAAGGATTACCGAAATCTCCATTGGCGGCCTATAAAAAAGAAAATATGGTTAAACTGTTTCTGTTTGATGTGGGGCTGCTCAATCATATGCTAGGCAATAGTTATAAAGAGATTAAGCAACAAAACTATGAATACAAAGGCTATGTGGCTGAAAACTTTGTGCAACAAGAGCTCACTGCTATTGGCGTTGATCCAAGCTATTCATGGAATGACGCTCGCGCCGAAATCGAATTTATTTTTGCAACCGATAAAGGCAATATTGTCCCTGTTGAAGTCAAAAGTGGTAAACGTACCAAAGCAAAATCGTTGGCATCCTACGTTGAAAAATGTGCACCAAATAAAACCTTTAAGTTAACTGGCACGCAAGGCTCATCAGCGTTAGAACAAACCAATATCGTGATGCCTTTGTATTTCACGCAGTATTTACCTCAGAGATGGTAAAAGCGTTCTGCCTTGTACCACGAGGTCTACACTAAGTTACTTCACTAACCACTAAGATTTAATAAAAAGCATAGGCTGATGGTGGGCTAATAGGACAATGGGGCAGTAATTTGATAGTGAGAATCGGCTGGCAACAAAAGACTGAATGAACCACCTGCTTTAACGAGAATCCTTGATAATTCTAGAAAGCTTTTTTTGTGCTAATCGAAGGTTTTCTAAATCCCCTACTTCAATCATTTCACATTCATCTGCAATCATTTCTGAAAGTAAACTCGGGTATTGTCGGCAATCCTCTGGCCGGCTTTCATAAATACCACAAGTATATTTTATTGGACCACCCACCGACCCACTTTCCACCGATGCACTTGGCTCAATCTCCAAAAAAGGACATCGCTCTAGTTTTATGCCTGTTTTGGGGTCCACCCATATTTCATTGTTAGCGACATATGCAAATATATTAGGCTCAAATAGCTCCCATTGATCAATTTCCTCTTGGCTCGCAAAAAGCGAACCATTTCCATATTTTATGCAGCACTTGCCGCATTGGGTGCAGTCTTTCAAAGCAGTTTGTCATCTTGTGGCAACAAATCTTCAAACACTGGCGCACGGTTTTCTTTCGCTGCCGACATTGCTTCCATTACATCTGGCATCTGCAACATACCACTTTGCCACGTTGCCATATAGTTGAGGCTATCGTTTACGCTGTGATCGCGCGTGTAGTTTATCATTTCCTTGCAACCTGCAACGGCTAAAGGTGAATGAAGTGCAATTTGTTGAGCTATCTTAAACACCGCTCTAAGCATCACCTCTTGATCTTGAAAAACTTCATTTACTAGCCCACAAAACTTGGCTTCTTCACTCATCATATTTCGCCCTGTATATGCTAGCTCTCTAATTAAACCTTGGGGTATTAAATGCGGAAGCCTTTGCAATGTGCCTACATCTGCCGTCATACCAATTTCAGTTTCCTTAATGCAAAAGAATGCGTCTTCTGTGCAATAACGCATATCACAGGCACTGATCATGTCTACCGCTCCACCAATCACCCCTCCCTGAGTGGCAACCAAAACAGGCATTCTTGCTTCTTCCAAGGCATTAAAAGCATCTTGCAACTGCAAAATATGACGCCGTGCTTTTTCAGCTCTTCGCGCAGGCTCGCCTTGGTAACTTGCCCCCATATTTTGAAATACCGATAAATCCATCCCCGCACTAAAATGCTTCCCAGTAGACGAAATCACAATGACTCTAGCCAAAGCTTGATTGTCGATAAGCCGAACGGCCTCAGGCAGCTCTGACCAAAACGCGATATTCATACTATTTAAGGCTTCAGGGCGACAAAGCTGTATATGAGCAATATGATTTTCAATCGAAATGCGAAAACAGCTGTACTTGTCAAATATTGTGCTAGCAGACATAAAGAGACTCCAGTCAACGAAGAAGAAATTTGTGAACATATACAAAAAAGTTTACAAGATTAAATCTAATTAAGCTTGCAATGCAATGCCTATTTCAATATGTACTTTATCTTGCGCTTGGTATGCGTAATACTATTATTGGTTAATAGTAGGCTTGTTTGAAAAGAAACGAGAAATTAATTACGATTTAGCATTAAATTCTGTCATACACAAATGATTTTGAATACTTGGAATAGCGTCTTCTTCGTGATGGTTTACATATAATACCGTAGTGCTGCCTTCCCTTGCCAAGATATCAATAAGCGCCAATACTTTTATTCGGTTGATGTCGTCTAATCCATTACAGGGCTCGTCTAATATCAACAACGCAGGATGCTTAACCATTGCACGTGCAATTAATGCCATGCGTTGATCCCCAAAAGATAAATCAAAAAAAGGCTTATTTTTTACTTTATCTAGAGCCATTAAGCTAAGCCATTCATTCGCCAATAACACCTGATTATTTGTGGGTTGTTGATACAAGCCAATACTGTTGTAAAAACCCGACAGCACAACCTGCAATAATGAACAATTCATTTTGTAATCAAGATGAAACGCGTTAGACACATACCCAATAAACTGTTTAATTTGCCAAATACTCTCGCCGTTACCGCGCTGGTAACCAAATACAAAAATATCGTTCACATAACACTGTGGGTGGTCACCGGTAATCAAATTTAGTAAGCAAGTTTTTCCTGAACCATTTGGCCCAGTCACTTGCCAATGTTGATTGCTTTGAATTGTCCAATTTAGGCTATCAAATACGATATTGTCACCATAGCGCACCGTTACATTACTTAGCTTAACCAGTGGCTTGTCAGTTTCCGTAAACGTGGGTGAATAGCATTCGCTATCTTTGGTGGGCACAGCTAACTCTGCTTGCTGCATATGTTGAAGTTGGCGCAAATGCGTTAAATGATTTTGCAGATCCCCATTAACTGATGCTTGCCAATGCAATTGCCCTTCTTGCATTAATAAAATTTGTTGACAAAATTCGGGCACCTCAGTTAGCCGGTTCACCACTAGCAACAAGGTTATATTGTTCGCCTGCTTTTTCAATATAGCATTAAATGCCAAACATGATTGAGCATCCAAACCTTCTAATGGCTCATCTAAAATTAGCAACTTAGGCGATGTAAGTAGGGCTTTAGTTAACAATAGTTTGCGCGTTTCGCCCGATGATAGCGCCCTAAATGGTGCGTCTAGTCGCTTGGACAAACTAAAGGCTGCTATTAATTCGTCTAGTAAATCGTTATTTAGGCTATCTAGGTTTAAGCCTTCGAACAATATCTCTTTCGCTGTTGTGGGAACAGGTATGATATCGAGTATATCCGCGCAGTCTTTTCGTTTTTCCGCTTCAATTAATGCTTGCTGTTGGGCAACGGATACGGAAGCGATGCAATTAGTCACATTAACATCGCCATTCTCAAGCAAACCATCACCTGCAATTAATCCAAGCAGAGCAGATTTCCCACTACCATTTGGACCAAGAATGACAGTGTGTTGAAACGGGTTAATACTCACACTACCAACACTTAACTGAAAGTGCTCATTCATTTTGGCATAACACTTATTTATAGAGACTAAAGACATAAATTGATGAACTAATATTTAATGATTTTACGATGCAGACATTCTCACCTTCAAGGCTACTGAAAACTTCGAATATTGTGGTGTCAAGTGAGTTAATTTGCTTATATAAATAGGATGTAATGCAAATGGGTCAATTTGCATATTTTTAACGTTAAAAGATTATCGTCTAAAAAAAAGTTCTAAAGCCATCTGACTTTAGAACTCTTTTTAGAAAGTAACTTTTCTATTACGCTAACAATCACTATACATAGTGACTTTTTACTGTTTAACGAAATCTTCTCGCATTGGCGCAAAAGTATCTAACAATACTCCTTTTTTCAAACACACACAGCCATGCATAATGTTTGGTACTTTGTATAAAGCATCTCCCGCTTTTACTACTTTTGTTTCGTCGCCAATAGTAAATTCAAATTCACCAGATAACACATAAGTAATTTGCTCGTGTGGATGGTTATGCATCGCACCTACCGCGCCTTCTTCAAAATATACCTCTACACTCATAACATTATCGCTATAAGCCATTATTTTTCGAGATACGCCTTCACCAAGGTCTTCTAACTTAACGTCGTTGTTGTATACAAACATGTTTCTTTCTCATCTAGATATAAAACGCGTATAATGCCGCATTTTTATTCATTTTTCTATTGCTGATAAATTAAAGATGAATTTTTTTCTACTAATTATTGTTGGCCGTTATAAATGTGGGCTATTTGCATTCTAATGTAGTATTTTTTATTTTAGGGGCGCATTTACATGCGTCTGTTTTGTGCAAAAGATGCTATGTTTGGGGATTCCTGCTTTCGCAGGAATGACGAGGGCAGGTAAGAATGACGCGGGTTCGCAGGAATGACGAGGGCAGGTAAGAATGACGGGGGTTCGCAGGAATG
>DDIL01000164.1:4993-5420 GCA_002338515.1 Glaciecola sp. UBA1851
TGCAGGAATGACAGCGGTTCGAATAATAATGAGCGTTTAACAAACTCGTCATACTCGCGCAGGCGAGTATCTTCCAATCATATCTCAATATTGTGAAGTAAATAGAGGTTGTTTTAAGAGGCTCCTGCTTTCGCAGGAGTGACAGCTGTGGGCAGGAGTGACAGCTGTGAGCAGGAATAAAAATAATATTTTGGCAAAAGGTATGCTTGAAATAGTCCAATAACAGAACTTAAACGTTCAACCCTTATTCGTCTTCAACAATAACTATATGTAATATTTCAGGCCCGTGCGCCCCCTGAACTAATACTCCTTCTATATCGGTGGTGCCGCTTACGCCTGAAATTAAGCACATATTTCTAGGCGTATTTCCGTTTTTGGCTATGTTATTTGCAATCAGTGCATAATCATCCATATAGTGAAGTACTTT
>DDIL01000029.1:0-442 GCA_002338515.1 Glaciecola sp. UBA1851
TTTTATTTGCGAGATATTTTCATGACTATCATTTGAGGTAATAGTCAGATTAATAAGCGGCCGATGTTCATGGGTCCTGCCTATTTCTTCAATCGTCACTCTGTCAGAAGCGTCAGCTAGTGCATACATATAGCTTACTAGCTGGTCATGTCTTACATGCCAAGTTCCTACTGGATAACCTAATATATCTTGAGGAAGCGGGATGGCCGGATCATATTTTTGTCCACTTGGTAAATAATCAAGTTCGTTTAATTCTGCAGTTACATTTTGATGAAAGAAAAAAATAAAGACTGAAAAGAATAATATAAATAATTTATTCCTAAAATTTGACATGCAAGCTCTCTTACTCTGTTTTTGTTGTTTATTTGTTAATTGTGGCTCAATTTCATAGAAAAGTATAATTTGTATCTACTAATGTTGTTTTTTGACCACTTGCCTATAT
>DDIL01000029.1:684-1129 GCA_002338515.1 Glaciecola sp. UBA1851
AATTAATACTTGACTGGTTTAGTCGGGTATATTTGATATACTACGCAAAACGTTTAATTAGGGGTTAAAATGATCAACATCTCGGAAGCTGCCCAAACACATTTCGGTAAGCTTTTATCACAACAAGAGGAAGGAACAAACATTCGAGTGTTTGTTATAAATCCAGGCACATCTAAAGCAGAGTGCGGCGTTTCTTACTGTCCACCAGATGCTGTAGAGCCTCAAGATATGAGACTTAACTTTAATGGTTTTGATGCTGTAGTAGATGAAGAAAGTGCGCCTTATCTAGAAGAAGCTGAAATAGATTTTGTAACCGACCAAATGGGTTCTCAGCTAACACTTAAAGCGCCAAATGCAAAAGCTAAAAAACTTGCTGACGATGCACCGCTGGTAGAACGTATTAATTATATGATTGAATCTGAAATTAACCCTCAACTTGCTAGCC
>DDIL01000029.1:1328-17854 GCA_002338515.1 Glaciecola sp. UBA1851
GAAATTAACCCTCAACTTGCTAGCCATGGTGGTCAAGTAGCGCTAGTAGAAGTAACAGAAAGCGGCACAGCGGTATTACAATTTGGCGGTGGCTGTAATGGCTGTTCAATGGTTGATGTGACCTTGAAAGATGGCATTGAAAAACAAATGTTAGAGCAGTTTGCGGGCGAAATAACAGCCGTGAAAGATGCCACCGAGCACGAAGCTGGTGAACATTCCTACTACTAATTCAATAGTTTATTGGCATTGCTCTTGTAGCAGTGCCAATAATATCCACCTAGTAATCCTCCTCTAAAAAACACAAACACTAACATTGCCACCCAAAGCGCCATATTTTCAGGCGCTAAACCTACTTCCTTAGATATCCACCAAGGTAACAAAAACCCAAAAACAGTACTTAATATCATTGTATCGCGCATTGGTTTACCTAACCCCAAGCCCACAAATACACCATCAAATAAAAAGCACCAATGAGCAATTAATGGCAGTAATACAATTATCCATTTATAGTCTTTGATAGCTTCAATTACATCTGCATGTGTTGTAAGTAAATTGACAATTGGACTGTCCAGATAATAAAACATCAGTGCATATATCAAGGCAAAAATATTAGACCAAACTAGCCCAAGTAATACTTGTTTGTTAAGTAGCACTTTATTTTTCAATCCTTTCGCCTCACCCACAAGCGCTTCAACTGCGTTAGCAACGCCGTCCAAGCCTAATGCGATTAAAGCAAAAAATTGTAAAATTATTGTGTTAATTGCAACTGCTGTTGCGCCATACCTAGCGCCAGTCAAAGTGATAAACGCAAGTGTAAATTGCAATGCCAAGTTTCTAAAAAAAATGTGGGAGTTGAGGGTTAACAAGCTTTTAAGTTGAGAGAAGGATAACCACTGTTTAATTAGTTTGGACTGTCCAGAGACACGTTCGGCTGGCAGCATGCTGGACTGTCCAGCTTCAACATATTCACGTTGGAATCTATTATTCAGTAGCTTCACTATCAATACAACAGCTACCGCAAGCATTGTATACTCGGCTAGCAATGTAGCAGCGGCAACACCTTGGACTCCCCAATCAAACACATAAACAAATACGAGGCTGCCAATAATATTAGTTAAATTAATTAAAAGTTGTAAATACAGTACAAGCTTGGTTTTTTGTTGGCCAATTAACCAACCTATAATAGCCATATTGCATAACGCTGCAGGCGCTCCCCAAATTCGTATTTCAAAGTATATTCTGGCATTAAACGCAACATCGACATCCGCTTTTGCTAATGCAAGGCCGATATCTAGAATATAGAACTGTACAAATAATATGATGCTAGAAATGATTAGGCCTAAGAAGAAACCTTGAACTAGTACTTTTAAAGATTCAGTTACCTGCTGAGGCAATGCTTGGGCACTTAGGCCCGTTAACGACATTTTTAAGAAACCGCAAATCCAATATATTTGTGTAATAATTAAACTGGCAATGGCCGCACCAGCAAGTATAGCTACCGACTCCATTCGACCTAAAATTGCGGTATCGACTAAGCCTAATAATGGCGTGGTAATATTTGCCAATATGAGAGGTAGTGCTAACGCTAAAAAACGTTTATGGGCAGTGAGTGAATAAATGCTAGACTTCCCTAATAAAAACCAATGTGGATTGTAATAAAATGAATTTAAAACTCGCTTTATATTTACTAGTAATGCTCTTTTATGTGAATGTTAGCCTAGCCAATAACACGGTTTTAAATGAATCAAGTTTCATTGATACAAGTACAATAGAAACGCAAAATTTTGTCATGTTGCAATATCACCATGTCTCAACCACTACTCCTCCTGTCACCAGTATATCACCAGCCGATTTTAAAACGCATATGGCGTATTTAAAAGACAATCATACAGTAATATCCTTAGATCAAGCACTGACGCATATTAAAACCAATACACCCTTACCTAATAAAAGTGTGGTGATTACGTTTGATGATGGTTATGTAAATATCTTAGAAAATGCACACCCCATCTTAGTTGAATATAACTTCCCGTATACCATCTTTATTAATCCGGCCATTATTGGTGAGACGACATCTCAACTAAATTGGGAACAAGTCAAAAGCATGCAGCCCCTTGCTACCTTTGCAAACCATACATTAGATCATGCTCACCTACTAACTCGTTATGGGAGCGAACATGAGAACAAATGGTTGAAACGAGTGATGAAAGATGTGAATCAAGCTGAAGAATTAATCACTGAAAATCTGGGCTATAGCAAAAAATGGCTAGCTTACCCATATGGTGAATTTAATTCAAAATTAAAAGAACAGTTATTAGAGGGAGGGTATATTGGTTTTGGACAGCAGTCTGGCGCAGTGAGTCATTTTAGTGATTTTGGTGCCTTGCCAAGGTTTCCAGCAGCCGGAATATATGCCAGTTTAAATAGCTTGAAGACCAAACTAGATAGTTTAGCCATGCCAGCAAAATTGGTTTCACCATCAGATGTAGAATTTAAACCCGGGGAAACTCTCAGCCATATTACACTGCAAGTACTATCTGAAGATGTACGACTTAACAATTTCGCATGTTATTTTAAAGGCAAGCGTACAAAAATCAAAATAGACAATAGTGTTATCACAGCGATGCTAGACCATCAGTTAAGCCCAGGTAGAAATCGAGTTAATTGCACAGCGCCAAGTAAGCGATTAGGCAATCGTTTCTATTGGTACTCTTTTCCAATGTTTACTCCAACAGAAAGCGGTGATTTCTTAGAATAGCCTCGTTACTTGTGCAGCTATCCTAATGTATACTGCATCCTATAGAATGTTTGTTTTGTTGGTAAAAACACTGTTTCTTTTTTCATCACAAAACCAAAACCTAGGTAGAAGCAAACTGCGTCTTCATTCGCTGCATCAACATCTAGCACTAGATGCGTTTTCTTGGCTAAATAGGCTTTTTCAATAGCATATGCCATTAGCTGTTTGGCAATTCCCATACCTCTGTAGTGAGGTAAAACAGCTAAATGACCGATACAAATTTGTTCATTTGTAGGGGGTAAGAAAACGTTTGCAATATGCTCATTCGCTTCCACTATATGCATAATTTGATGATTGGTTAATAGCTCTGTTAACGACTTTTCGGTGTGATAATAAAATGAATCGGGGAGTTGTTGATCCCACGTGGTGATACACCCAACAACTGTTGTATCATCGTATGCAACATGATGTCTGAAGGCACTATATTGGCCGTCCTCCATCTCAGAAGCGTCATGAATGTAGCGCTTAGCGTCATGATTCGAGCCGAATAAATACGGCAACAGTACAGGCGCTGTAGAGAATATTAATTGACTTAATGCGCTTGAATCAGCTACTTCACCTTGCCTAGTTAGAATCATTCACTTTGTAATAGTAATGGCATATCTTGCATTATTTGCTTAGTGTCGCTTACTGCAAGTTGGCCAGGAACGTGTTTTGGCTTAAATCTACCCACTACGTTTCCAATAGGATTAATAACAACAATAGAACCACTGTGATCAACTAAATAATTTGGGTTATCGGTGCTTTCGCTTAATGAATACATCATCCCCATACTTCTTACTAACGGAAAGAGTTGAGTATGAGGCCCAGTGCTTGCTATAAATTCTGGATTAAAATAACTGACGTACTCATTTAATCGCTCAATGGTATCGCGTTTAGGATCGACCGATAAAAACCATATTTGTAATGGCGTGTTAGTGACTTCTTTTTGTAATTCAGGATAGATGGAATTAATTTCAGCTAATGTAACCGGGCAAATATCCGGACAAAACGTGTATCCAACAAAAGCGAGTGTCCACTTACCTTTTAAATCTGCATTGGTAAAAGGTGCTCCATTATGATGAATCAATTCAAAATCGGTTAAAGCACGCTGTTGTGGGTACCAACTCAGAAATTTCGTCTGACTTTGCGGATCGTTATTGTTAAACCCAGGAGGGGCGACAACTAAAGCGGCATAAATCCCTAGGCCAAATACAACTGCTAATAAAAGCCCTATCCACTTGTTTTGCATATCCCCTCTCTATAACTAATAAATCTGCAACTACTATATTGGTAAATAGTGGTCGACGAGTAGTACCAAAAATAAAACCATTAAATGCAAAATTGAAAACTTGAAGGTGGCCATTGCGGTTTCTTCGGTTGGATTATATTTCAATTTTAAGGCCATATACAAAAAATAACCATTAAGCAATGTAGAACCGATTAAATAAGTAATGCCGCTCATGCCTGTTAAGTAAGGAAGCACGCCGATTAAACATAGTAGTACCGTGTATAACACTATACATGTTTTAGTAAATTCGACTCCGTGTGTATTGGGTAACATAGGGATTTCAGCTTTGGCGTAATCTTTTTCTCGATGAATCGCTAATGCCCAGAAGTGAGGAGGAGTCCAAGTAAAAACAATCAGTACCAATAACAACCCATAGGCATGTATTTCACCTGTCACAGCTGTCCAACCTAGGAGTGGCGGAGCAGCGCCAGCTAAACCACCAATAACAATATTCTGAGGTGTCGCTCGCTTTAAGTACATAGTATAAATAACAGCGTAGCCTACTAAGCTAAGTAACGTGAGCCATGCGGTTAACATGTTCACAAAAACCGCTAGTGATATGAAACCTAAAGTAGCGATAGTAAATGCAAATATTAAAGCGCGTTTAGGTGACACTCTTCCTTTAGCAACCGGACGATTAAAGGTTCTTGCCATGACGGAGTCTATTTTATGATCGACCACGTGATTAATAACCGCTGCAGCAGAAGATAGCATCCCAATCCCAAACATTCCGGCGACAAGAATGATTGGATCTATCCATGTTTCGGTAGCCAAACACATCCCCACTAATGCCGTTAACAATAACAACATAACCACTCGAGGTTTTGTTAATTCGTAATAATCTCGCCAACTAGCAGTATTAACTGTTACAGACGCTTTTTTTGTAGTTATTGATGCAGTCCTACCCACAACAGTCTCCTTGATTTATTATTCTAATACCGCACTAGTCATGTTTTGATTAATTTTAGCAGGTGATTCTTCTCTAGCTTTTGCATGGAACAGTGTGTAAGTTACTAGTAGTAAAACTAACAATAAGCATGCAGCAACTGCATTGTGCATTGTCGCCACGGTTAATGGCAGCATGAATACAACATTGCTAATCCCTAGACCAACTTGGATGCTTAACACCAGCATAAGCAAAACCGACATACGTTTAACCATGGCAGATTTACCTTTAGTAAATAAAGTAAAGGCTAACCATGATAGATATAGCGTTACCACTATTGCTCCGAACCTGTGTAAAACATGCATAGTTACACGCTCATCATTTGTATGTACACCAAACTCATAATTATCTGCAGCGGGCACACTGAACGCACCAGCTAGATCAAACTTAGCTTGCCAGTCGCCTTCACAAATAGGTAATTCAGTACACACTAAAGACGCATAGTTCGCTGATGTCCAGCCACCAAGGGCAATTTGACCAACCAGCAATACAATTCCAATTACACCAAATTTGGTGTAATTACCAAGCTTGGTGTCTTTAGATGGAATAGAAACATTACTCATCCTTAAATATAGTAGAAATAGGCAGGAAAGCACGGTAAATCCACCAAGTAAATGAGCCATTACTACCACAGGCAATAGATTCATTGTGACAGTCCACATCCCCAACGCACCTTGGAAGCAGACTAATAAAAAGACCGCAAATGGTAACTTAAACGGCCTCTTTTTGCCTTTTAATTTAGCAATGATAGCTGATATAAAAGTAACCATTATGAGAAAGCCCAATGTGGCAGCGAAATATCTATGGATCATTTCATTCCAGGCTTTCTCGGCTTCAACGGGTCTTTCCGGAAAAGCTTGGTTCGCAGCATCAATATGATGTTCTTGTTGAGGCACTAATATGTGTCCATAACAACCCGGCCAATCTGGACAGCCTAAACCTGCATCAGTTAGCCTAGTGTATGCACCTAGTACAATGACAACTAACGCTAAAAATATACTGGAGAGTACTAACTTCTTCATTTTATTGAAATTCCTTGCTCTATCCAATTCTTGATAATTTTAAAAGTTTCTTCAGGTCGGAGAGCATATCGCGACTATCCATAATCGCTTGTTGTTCGTCTTCTGTGGTTGGATATCTAAGTACAATATTATGTAAAGTATCGGAGATAAAAATAGCATTTAAATCGACATTTTTAAACACTTCGTTAACATTTTCTTGGGGTTTTTGTAACAAAAACGAACCATTAAATTCTCGAACTTTGTCAACAGCACTTACAGCTGAATTTTCATTGTAAATAAACAGTGTGCTGACTCTATCTGCTTCTTTGCCAGTCGCAGTATAAGTTTGTTTAACACTATATAGTGCGTTCTCACATGCTAAGTCACATACCGCGGGAATAACGTAAAGCAAGTGCCATTTTGTGTCGCTATCAGAAAGAAGAGGCGCAGCCTCAATTACAGGTTGTAAAAGCTCTCCTCTGTTAGTCGCAGCCTTGTTGAACCAATCTAACTTCAATGCTAAATAAGCCATAATAACGGGAAGAACAAACACCGCTATCATTACTATAAGGTTACGTTTATTACTACTTGCATCACTCATTAGTAAGTGCCTCTTCTTATGATATTTTTAATTATTTTTGACGCTTGGCGCTTGAAATTTTTTTAACACTGACAGTAAGTATATGGTAAGTGCCGCAATTGCCAAACCAAACCATTGAATAGCGTAGCCTAAATGTTTTTCTGGGCTCATTGTAATTACCTGCCAATCCCGAATATAACCTGAATCATCAGGGTCTAATCGTATAACAAAAGGTAATACATCTTTATTAAGATGTCTGGAAATTTCAACTAAATCAACTTGCTGTAACAAAGCTGGAAAAGAGCCGTAATTTATATTTGTTTCTGTTACTAACTTATTATCGCTTGGCATATATATGACTCCACGAGCTACATTTTTACTGCCAAATGTTAAGTTAGGTAATACGCCTCTTGGCCCTAGGGATTTTAACCACCCAAAATTAAGCATCACCACACCATAATTCGTCTCAAATGGCTTAAGAACATGAAAACCCGCTTGCCCATCAATAATCTTATTATCAATTAAAAATGTAGGCGATAATAAAACGCCACTAGACTCAACCTTAAAATCTATAAAACTTTCTGCGTTAGCAACGATATCAGCCATTTGTAATGCGCTAACATTCGTTGCATTTTCTATATTGGCAAGGCGCACTTCTTTTTGATCTTTACGGTCAAGCTGCCAAAAACCTAGTAACAACATAATGACAATTGCAGTAAAAGCGACTAATGTAGCTATTACAGGAAAACGAGGCTGATGGTTAATTTTTGTCATCTGCTTGGCATTTATTATTAAAAGTTAAAAAGGTGTGCATTATGGTAATCAAATTTGTTCTAGGTGGTTTGCTTATTTTTATGGTGTATAACTTATTTAAAGCCATGATAATCATGCTTAGTGCTGAATCAACCGAACCAATGAGCAAATATCTTGGAAGAAGAGTGCTAACAGCGGCAGTTGTTATGATTATTGTATTGATAGCAATGGCGACAGGACTTATTACTCCAAACCCTAGACCGTATTAAACAATTAACCATTGGAGTTTACATTCAATCAATCGCCATACCTCGGAATTAAATGAATGACATTGGCTAGTTGCTGCAATTACAACTAGCCATTACTTTCTCTTAGATAATGTAAACTAATACAAACAACGCTAACCATACCACGTCAACAAAATGCCAATACCAACTGCCTGCTTGGAAGGCAAAATGCTCTTTAGGCGTGAAATGTCCTTTTAATATTCTAAAGTACAACACTATTAATATGATAGTACCTAAAGTAACGTGCAATCCGTGAAAGCCTGTTAACAAGAAGAACGTATTACCATACACGCCAGAATCTAAAGTAAGACCAATATTGTATGCATGAATGTACTCATACGCTTGAAGACCAAGGAAAATGCAACCTAGCAAAATAGTAACTAACAACATTACGTTTAGTTGAGTGCGTTTATTTTCTTCCAAACCAACATGAGCAAAGTGCAAAGTAACCGAAGAAACAACTAATATAAGCGTGTTAATAGCAGGTAAACCGTACCATCCCATTTGCGTGGAGGTTTCCCCGCCTGGCGTTACCAATAAAGGCCAAGTCGCTACAAAATCGGGCCAGAGCACTGCGTTAGTCATCGCATTATTGGAAGCACCACCTAACCATTCAACTGAGATATTTCTCGCGTAAAACAACGCTCCAAAGAAAGCGACAAAAAACATAACTTCAGAGAAAATGAACCAAGCCATACCTTGGCGGTAAGAACGACTGAGTTGATCGCTATACAAACCTGACATTGACTCGTCTATCTGGTTTTTAAACCAACCAACTAACATAACAAGCAAAACAACTAAACCTGCCATTAGCGTATAAAAACCAAAACCTTCTTTATCGCTAGTGGCTTCTATTGTGTAATTACCCGCGCCAACAGCAATTAAAAATAATGCTACCGCGCCAACTATGGGCCATATACTTTGCTCTGGCACATAATATTTTTGGTATTCTTGTTGAGCCATAAAATTCTCCGTTCCCTAGTTCATAGCTACTTCAACAGCGTCTTCAGCTGTTTCAGTGATATCGTAAAGAGTATATTGTAATGTGAAAAAATTAATATTTTCTGGTAACTGCGGGTCAATATAAAAGACCATAGGCATTAACGCCTCTTCACCAGCTTTTAAAGGTTGATGTTGAAAACAAAAACATTCAGTTTTATTCAAATAAAGTGAAGCTTGACCTGGTGTAACTGAGGGTACAGCTTGTGCGATAATGTCTCGACCTGTTGGGTTTCTAACATAAAATGTCACTTCGCCCATTTGACCAGGATGTATATCTACTTTTCTTGTTTGCGCTTCAAATTCCCAAGGCATTCCGGAATGAGTACGGGTAATAAAATCTACTGTAATTGTTCGCGTTTCATCTACCTCTGGTGCGCTATACACAGCTGCTTCTACGTTAGTTTTCCCATTTATACCTGTAATACGACAGAACACATCATATAAAGGCACTAACGCAAAGGCAAAACAGAACATACCTACCACTAGCAACATTATTTTCCCCACAGTTTTACCGTGGTCAACATCTTGTCGAGGCTGGGTAGGAGATGGCTGAATTTGATCAGCCATTTGTTCTATATTTTTATTATCGTCTTGCATAGTTGTTATATCTCTTAAGTAGTCTTATTTAACTACTGGAGGTGTATCAAACGTATGATAAGGCGCTGGTGACGGAATTTCCCATTCCAACCCTTCTGCTCCATCCCAAACTTGGTCCGAAACTGATTCACCTTGATGACGACATGCCTTTATTAATAACGCTAGGAATATTAGTTGTGATAACCCGAATGCAAAACCACCCACAGAAATCCACTTGTTAAAATCGGCAAACTGCAACGCATAGTCGGGAATACGACGAGGCATACCCGCTAAACCGACAAAGTGCATAGGGAAGAACAATACGTTTACAGAAATTAAAGAACACCAGAAGTGCCACTTAGCTAGCGTGATATCAAACATTTTGCCTGTCCATTTAGGTAACCAGTAATACACAGCTGCCATAATTGAGAACACAGCGCCTGTTACCAATACATAATGGAAATGCGCGACTACGAAATAGGTGTCATGGTATTGGAAGTCAACAGGCGTAATAGCAAGCATTAAGCCAGACAATCCACCAATAGTGAACAAGACAATAAACGCAATTGCGAACATCATGGGTATTTCAAACGATAGGGAGCCACGCCACATGGTTGCTACCCAGTTAAATACTTTCACACCGGTTGGAACAGAAATGAGCATAGTAGCAATCATAAAGAACATTTCAGCTGCGACTGGCATACCCGTAGTAAACATATGGTGAGCCCAAACCACGAAAGACAGTAACGCAATTGAAGCTGTCGCATAAACCATAGATGCATAACCAAACAATTTCTTACGAGAAAAGGTAGGGACAATTTGTGAAATAATACCAAATGCAGGCAATATCATTATATAAACTTCGGGATGCCCAAAGAACCAAAATATATGTTGAAACAATACTGGATCACCGCCACCCGCGGCATCAAAGAAGCTTGTGCCAAAGAATTTATCTGTTAACACCATTGTAACTGCCGCTGCGAGGACTGGCATTACGGCTATTAGTAGAAACGCTGTGATCAACCAAGTCCAAACAAAAAGAGGCATCTTCATGTAGGTCATGCCTGGAGCACGCATATTAAAGATTGTTACAATCACGTTAATAGCGCCCATGATTGAACTAATACCCATGATGTGAACAGAAAATACGAACAATGCAGTGCTATCACCGCTATAAGTGGTTGATAACGGTGCATAGAATGTCCAACCAAATGCTGGACCGCCGCCTTCCATAAATAGTGAAGACAATAGAATTAGGAATGCAAATGGTAATATCCAAAATGACCAGTTGTTCATTCTAGGTAACGCCATATCTGGTGCGCCTATCATCATAGGCACTAGCCAGTTTGCTAAGCCAGTGAATGCTGGCATTACTGCACCAAACACCATTATCAAACCATGCACAGTTGTCATCTGGTTAAAGAAGTTTGGCTCAACTATTTGCAAGCCAGGCTGGAATAATTCAGCACGAATAACCATTGCCATTGCGCCACCCACCAAAAACATGATGAAGGCAAACCACAAATATAAGGTACCAATATCTTTATGGTTGGTGGTAAATAACCATCGAGTTAACCCCTTTGGTATATGATGATGGTCATCGTGATGCTCACCGTCGACGTGTGCAGTTGTATCTGTTGCGCTAGTCATAGTTTACTCCTTACCATTCATGGCTGCGTTTATATCTTTAGCTTGCACCATGTCGCCAGTGTTATTTCCCCATGCATTTCTTTGATAGGTAATAACCGCTGCAATTTCCGACATAGTTAACTGTTTAGCAAATGAAGCCATTGACGTACCAGTAACGCCATTTATTAGAATATCAATGTGCGCATCAACATCACCTGTAGCAATTGGCGACCCCTTAATAGCTGGGAAAACGCCAGGTAAACCTTCACCGTTAGGCATATGGCAAGCAGCACATACTGTGTCATAAGTTTTCTTACCCTGCGTCATCAATTGGTCCATGCTCATGTTCATTGCTAATAAGCGCTGTTCTTCTTCTTTTGCACGCTGAGCAATAGCTTCTTGTTCTTCTATCCATGCTTGATATTCTGCAGGCTCTTTTGCAATAACAACAACAGGCATAAACCCATGGTCTTTGCCACAAAGCTCAGCGCATTGTCCACGATATATGCCTGGCTCATTAACACGCGCCCAAGCTTCATTAATAAATCCAGGATTAGCATCTTTCTTGACCGCGAAGTCTGGTACCCACCATGAGTGTATTACGTCGTCAGAAGTAATTAAGAATCTAACTTTCTGACCTGTAGGAATAACAAGTGGACGGTCTACTTCAAGTAAATAATTTTCGCCCTTTTGAAGTCTATTTTTGATTTGTTCCTGTTGAGTCGCAAGTACAGAGAAATACTCGACATCGTTATCCATGTATTTGTAATGCCATTTCCATTGTGACCCAGTGATCAGTACTGTCATATCAGGCTTACTGGCATCTTCCATATCTATCAAGGTATTAGCAGCTGGCACCGCCATTCCAATAAGAATTAGAAATGGCACAACTGTCCATGCAATTTCAACTTTTATGTTCTCATGGAAATTAGCTGGTTTTGCATTTTTTGATTTACGGTGCACCACCATGGAGTAAAACATTACACCAAAGACTAACACAGCGATAATCACGCAAATAAGGAACATAAGCATATGTAAATCATATACTTGGTTGCTGATGTCAGTCACGCCTGGCCGTAAGTTTAAATCTGACCGTCCTTGACTTTCAGCGCCAGAAACTGATTCTGCCGCTGTGCTAGTAAAAGCAAAAGTCGAGCAAGCCAGAAAGGAAAGTAGGTTTCTACACTTCACACTAGTACTCCCGTTATGTTCACACAAAACAACGCCACCAAGGGATAGTGGTGTTGTTTTGTAGACATAAGTTTAATTATTGGTTATGCAGTTGTTGTTATTTTGTAAAATACTGCTTAATAATCGGCCATACTTCGCAATGTGTCTAGTGTTTTATCGAATTTTTTTTCATAAATACATCGGTTAATACTGTCTAATCGGAAAAACCGCTATTGCTACAAACTTATTCCGTTTCTTATAACCCCAACAGCCAAGCCTTCTATCGTGAAAAACTGGGATGCAAGATCAACTCTTATCGGGTTATATTCTTCATTTTCTGCATGCAATAAAATTTCGCTTCCTTTGCGTTCAAATCTCTTTACAGTTACATCTTCATCGACACGAGCGACTACTATTTGACCATTATTGGCCTGATCAGTTTTATGGACTGCTAGCAAGTCCCCATCCATGATACCAATATCCTTCATACTCATACCTTTTACTCTCAGTAAAAAATCTGCATTTGGATGAAACATACTTGGATCACATTTGAATCTATCTTCAATATGCTCTTGAGCAAGGATAGGTTCGCCTGCTGCAACCTGACCAATAAGCGGTAAACCTGTTTCCACTTGGTCTTCTAGGTCTATATTTAATTTTATTCCGCGTGATGTACCGGGTAATATTTCGATTACACCCTTCTTCTGCAGCGCTTTCAAGTGCTCTTCAGCTGCATTAGCAGATTTAAAACCGAGTTCTCTAGCAATTTCTGCACGAGTAGGAGGCATGCCTGTTTCAAGCATGGTATTTTTTACAAGATCTAGAACTTGTTGTTGACGAGTAGTTAGTGGACGCATAAACAGCCTGTTTTTCCATACAGTAAAACTGTAGTATTAAGTATAACTTGTTAATTGGCAAGTATATTTTTATAAGGCCGAGATAAGTAGACATAAAGACCATGCTAAATCCATGAATTATTAGGGTCTGTTGTTCTTTGCTGTATAGTCTTGCAGAAGTTTGCCAAACAAATTAGACAAAGCTCAATAAAAAGAAATAAAGCATTAAAGCCATTAGTGTTAAAATTTAGACATTAACGCATACTGTTACATTAATTTAGTAGCGGTTATCTATGAATTACATGATATTATTGAAACGAAGATAATAGCATTCAAAGTATTTTCGCATGTGTTCAAACAATGCAGTTGTTCTAAGCGCCTATCGTTTAGCTAGCATAATAAATATATCACTCTATGAGCTAAAAAAGTTCTTCACGTTGGAGCAAAAATTATGAGCGGATTTTCGGGTTTTATAAAAAGATTCCTCGCAAAACCCATAGGCTTCTTGGTATCAGTCAAAACAGTACCCGGAAATATTGAAAAAGAGTTAGGTATTGATCCTACAAAACCCATTGCCTATTTACTCCAAACAGCTTCATTTACCGACTCACTTGCTTTAGACAAATCTACTAAAGAGTTAGGGTTACCTTCACCTTTTGAAAACTTGACGCTCGAAGAACAAACATATAAGCGTAGCTATTTTTTAAATCGCCCCCAAAATATTTTTTCACGCAAAATAAAGCCAACTACCATTGAAGATAATTTCACACAAATGTTTCATTATCATCGTGAAATAGACGATATTGATGTGCAAGTCGTGCCTGTTTTTATCTCGTGGGGACGCTCCGCCGGCAAAGAAAAGTCAGGCTGGGCTCAACTAATAGCCATGAAAGCTTCACCAAACTGGTTAAGAAAGTTTTTTATTGTTCTATTTTTTGGCAGAGACAATTTTGTGAGTTTTTCAAAACCCGTTTCAACAAGAGAAATGGTTAAGCTGAAAGGCACTGATCAACAAATAGCGCAAAAACTTATAAGAGTCGCAAGAACGCATTTTCAAAGAAAACGAAATACATTGTCTGGCCCAACGCTACTAGAAAAACAATCGCTTTATAATTCTATTTTAGGTGCAGCATCGGTTAAAGCGGCAATGGAAGATGAATGTAATAGTAAAAATATATCAGAGCAAAAAGCCCGAAAAAAAGCCTATGGTTACATTGATGAAATTTCTGCTGATTACAGGGAAGGTTTAATTCGTTTAGCTGATAGGCTACTCACTAGAGTGTGGAATAAAATCTATGATGGGATCGACGTCAGACATGCCCGCCGAGTGCGCGAATTAGCAGCTAATGGACATGAGATTATTTATGTACCCTGCCATAAAAGCCACATGGACTATCTGTTATTGACCTATGTCATTTACCATGAAGGTTTAGTTACCCCGCATATTGCGGCAGGTATCAATTTAAATTTTTGGCCTGTTGGTTCTATTTTTAGACGTTGCGGTGCATTTTTCTTACGCCGAAGTTTTGCTGGGAATAAACTATACAGCAGTATTTTTAGAGAATACCTAGAAGTACTTTTTAACAGAGGATATTCTGTTAAATATTTCCCAGAAGGAGGCCGCTCTAGAACAGGACGTTTGCTACCGCCTAAAACCGGCATGCTAGCAATGACAATCCAAGCAATAACGAAAGGGGTAAATAGGCCGGTCTCTATCGTCCCTGTCTACCTTGGATATGAGCATGTTATGGAAGTTAAGAGCTACCAGAAAGAACTAAAAGGCAAAAGTAAAAAGAAGGAATCGCCAGCTCAAGTTTTCTCTGCCATTAGAAAGCTTAAAAATTACGGACACGGCTACGTAAACTTTGGCGAACCTATCGCTATTCATAATTTTCTTGATGAGCAAGTACCCCAGTGGCGAGATACCATTACAGATGATGAAAAGAAACCAAAATGGTTAACACCTACTGTTAACAATTTAGCTAATCAAGTTATGTCTCGCATCAATAAAAATGCTGCACTTAATGGCACCGCTTTACTGGCTTTTAGTTTGCTATCATCAAAAACACATATCATTAGTAAAGTAGATTTAATAAAAGCGGTTGATGATTTCATCTCTTTATTCAAAGCCACTCCATATAGTCTAGATGCAACTTTTCCAGATAGAAAAGCAGAGGACATAGTAGATCGGACATTAGCCCTTAATCGTTTCCAACAAACAGAAGATCAGTACGGTGAAATGGTGTCGCCCAAACCAGATAATGCTGTTTTGCTTACCTTCTACAGGAATAATATTTTACATATGTTTGCCATCCCTAGCTTAATAATGGGAGCCGTGTTTGCTAACAAAAATATGCTGAAATCAGACATTATTGAATTGGTCCAAAAACTCTATCCTATGTTAAAACGGGAGTTTTTTATGCATTTTGATGACGCTCAACTAATCGAGTATGTTGAGGGCAATATCAACTACATGAAAGAAAGCGGTATGTTGGTACAAAAGGGCAAATACTTAAGTGCAGCTGAACCAAGTTCTAACGAATTTCATAGCGCCTGGTTACTCAGTAGAAGTATGCAAGAAACTTGGCAGCGGTATGCGGTTGTTTTAAGAGTACTTGAAACAGAAAAATCCATAAGTCGAGTACAATTGGAAAGACAGTCAGCCAGCGTAGCAGAGCGTTTGTCGAGTTTATTTGGCCTGCGTTCACCAGAATTTTATGACAAAAATGTACTCGCTACTTTTGTTAACGCGCTGCGAGAAAACGAACTGTTGTTGAGTAACGATGATGGAAGTTTGGGCTTCTCTGAATCAAGCTTAAGCTTAAAAGAAGCGATTATGCCGCTTGTCTGGCCCGAAATCGTCCAGCATCTAGGCCGATTACACTCTAAAGAAAAAGAAGATCATAAAAACGATTAGTAAATTTAAACGCGTTATTTTCTTTAAGTAACGCGTGGTTTTTGAATTATTTTTGACTAGACAAGAAGTACTTATAAGCGGGGTCATCTTTGTGCTCTTGAACATCAAAATCGAGCTTATCTAAAAACGCTTGAAAAGACTCTCGTTTCTCTTTTGCTATTTCAAAACCTGCTAACACTAACCCTTGTGCCGCTCCATGATTTCGATAGTGGAATAATGTAATATTCCAGCTTTCCCCTAAGGTATTTAAAAAGTGCATCAATGCACCGGGATATTCAGGGAATGAGAAACTAAAAATACTCTCTTCAACATGCTCTAAAGGCCGGCCACCCACCATATGGCGCACGTGTAATTTTGCTAGTTCATTATTAGACAAATCTTCACAAGCATAGCCATTTTTATTCAATTTACTTAATAACTCAGCATACTCTTGTTTACCTTTTTTAAGCTTTACACCCACAAAAATGTGGGCTTTATTATCGGTATCATACCTGTAATTAAACTCAGATATAACAATGCCACCAAGCAAACTACAAAAAGCTCTAAACGCACCCTTCTCTTCGGGTATAGTTACTGCAAATACGGCTTCTTTCTGCTCGCCTAATTCACATCTTTCCGAAACATATCGCAAAGTATGAAAATTAATATTAGCGCCACATAAAATACCCGTGAGCCTTTTATTTTCGATCTTGTGTAATTTACAATATTTCCTGATAGCGGCAACAGATAGCGCACCCGCAGGCTCAGCAATGACGCGAGTAT
>DDIL01000022.1:0-174 GCA_002338515.1 Glaciecola sp. UBA1851
AAGTAAAAGGCTTTGGTCGTCAAAAGGGTCACACTGAGCTATATCGTGGCGCTGAATACCAAGTAGATTTTTTACCAAAAGTTAAATTGGAAGTCGCTGTATTAGACGACCAAGTTGAGCGTTTGGTAGAGGCTATTGTTGGTGCTGCAAAAACCGGCAAAATTGGTGACGGCA
>DDIL01000022.1:377-85580 GCA_002338515.1 Glaciecola sp. UBA1851
AAAACCGGCAAAATTGGTGACGGCAAAGTATTTGTTTACGACTTAGAGCAGGCCGTACGTATTCGTACTGGCGAAGCAGACACAGAAGCCTTATAAGAGAATTTTCGGAGACATTATCATGGAAACAACATTTGAATTAGCGTATGCACTAGATACGTTTTACTTTTTAATCTGTGGCGCATTCGTTATGTGGATGGCGGCAGGTTTCACAATGCTAGAAGCTGGTTTAGTTCGAGCGAAAAACACCACTGAAATTTTAACTAAAAACGTCGCCCTGTACGCAATTTCGTGCATCATGTATATGATCTGCGGTTACGCAATTATGTACGATGGCGGTATATTCTTAAGCGGCATTGTGGGTGATGGCGCAACTGGCGTGACAGAAGACGCAGCAACTTATGCTCCATCTGCAGACTTCTTCTTCCAAGTTGTATTCGTAGCAACAGCAATGTCAATTGTATCTGGTGCAGTAGCTGAACGTATGAAGCTTTGGTCTTTCCTAGCTTTTGCCGTAGTGTTAACTGGTTTCATCTATCCAATGGAAGGTTCTTGGACATGGAATGGTGCGCCTGTATTTGGCATGTATGTACTTGGCGACCTAGGTTTCAGTGATTTCGCAGGTTCTGGTATTGTTCACATGGCAGGTGCTGCTGCAGCATTAGCGGGTGTATTAGTGCTAGGTGCTCGTAAAGGCAAATATACTAAAGATGGAAAAGCGAACGCTATCCCAGGTGCAAACTTGCCATTAGCTACTTTAGGCACATTCATTTTATGGATGGGTTGGTTTGGCTTTAACGGTGGTTCTGTGTTAGCAACGGCAACTGTTGAAAGTGCAAACTCTGTTGCGGTTGTATTCATGAATACAAATATGGCGGCTGCCGGTGGCTTAGTTGCTGCATTGATTCTTGCTCGCATTATGTTTGGTAAAGCTGACCTGACTATGGCGTTAAACGGCGCATTGGCTGGTTTAGTTGCAATTACTGCAGAGCCTTCTACCCCTACAGCGCTTCAAGCAACTCTGTTTGGCGCCATAGGCGGTATATTAGTAGTATTCAGTATCGTCACTTTAGACAAGCTTAAAATAGACGATCCTGTAGGCGCTATCTCTGTTCACGGTACTGTTGGTCTATTAGGTCTACTTTTGGTGCCTATCACAAACAGCGGTTCATCGTTTAGCGGTCAAATCATTGGTGCACTTACTATCTTTGTATGGGTATTCGTTACTAGCTTAGTGGTTTGGTTAGCACTGAAAGCAACAATTGGCGTAAGAGTATCTGAGGAAGAAGAATACGAAGGCGTTGATATGGCTGAGTGTGGATTAGAAGCTTACCCTGAATTTAAATAAGCTTTAACTTTATAAAGGACTAACTGTAATGGTTAGTCCTTTTTGAGTTGTAAAAGGGAGATGTGGCAAACAATAAATAAGAACAATAATAAGATAGAATAAAGCCGCACAAACTTAAGTTGCCAGTAACACTTTGTTACTGGCTTCTTTTTTGTTTAATAGAAAGTCCTGGCTTTTCTTTCATCGGCTCTTCAGGCCATCGATGTTTAACATACCTGCCGCGCATTTCTTTTGCTACTTCAAAATAACTCGTTTTCCAAAAGTTTTCCAAATCGTTTGTGACTTGTATAGGTCTTCTGGCAGGTGACAAGAGTTCAAATCGCAAAGGAACTTTTCCTTTTGCAAGCAACACAGAAGTTAGCTCCCCAAACATTTCTTGCAAGATGACAGATACCGTTGGATCTTGATGTTTGCTATATAGTATTTCAACATCACGATTGCTTGGGGTGGTGTATTTTTCTGGTGCTTCCTTTTCTAACAGCAATTGTTCTTGATAATTTAAATTGGCTACCATTAAGTTGAAAATATTGACTTGTTTAAGCTGTCTGATACTAGTTACATCAGTAATATAGGGTAATAACCATGTGTCCAATGATTGTAATAAATGTTGTTCATTTATTTGGCGAAAATCCTTAAGTACATGCCCAAGCCAATGCACTCTAGCAAGCCAGTTTTGACACTTTTTCGTCCAATTTAAAAATGCTAAGCCATGTATCTGTAATATGTTTTTAATGCATTGATTAAATGCATCGTCGGGTATTGTGGTTATTTTCTGTTCATCTATCAACAATGATTGATACTTAGTTTGTACTCTTCCTAATATTTTTTCTTGTTTATCATCTAAGTAATAATTTACATCTTTAGTAAACGTACTTTTTAGTTCTTTTTTTATCGAATCCAATGATATAGGTGAGCAAGAATATATGACGCCATCTCTGTTTTTGCCGTCGCAATCACAAACAATTAACCACTCTTCTTTAACGAGCTGGTCTTGTTCATAAAGTTTTACTCCCCGTCCGTTTGATAAAGTATATTTTGTGCTGCTTACTCTTTTTTTAGCTAGTCTGTCTGGGAATGCGCGCAGTAACAATATACCTGTTTGCTTTTGTACAAAATCGGTATCAATAGATGTGGATCCTGTTGAAGTTCTTAACGCCTTGGAAAAACTCTTTATTAATATTTTAACTTGTTGATATGAGTTTTTATTAATCTTGTTAGACGCGTTTTCTACACCATTTTGTTCAAACAAATCCAATAAACTTAGTATTCTAATTTGCAGGTCACAGCTCTCTTGTTGAACTAATATATCCCTTTCAGACAATAGCGCAGATATGATACAGGCAAGCTTTTTATCCTGATCAGATACGCAACTTAGCATCATATTTCCTAAACGAGGCTCCACTCCTAAATTTAGAGTTTGAACTCCTTTTTGAGATATTTTATTAGTGCTATCCAATAACCCTAATAACTTATTTAATGTTACTGCAGCGCTAAAATGTTGCTTGGGTGGCGGTGATAACCAGTTGGCATGTTCATATGAGATTATCCCCCAGTTTGCTAGTTCTAACACTACGCTGGTTAAATCGGTATTTACTATTTCTTCTTTTTGATATTCAAGGAAGCGATTGTATTCACTTTCACTATATAAGCGTATACATGTGCCTGCTTGAAGCCTTCCCGCGCGGCCAGCTCTTTGGGTTGCCGATGCTTTTGATATGTAATGTGTGGTTAAACTAGACAATCCGCTTTTAACATCGTACTCAGTGCTTTTCTCTAAACCTGAATCAATCACTAATGTAATGCCGTGAATAGTTAAGCTAGTTTCTGCGATGTTGGTGGCAAAAATAATTCTTGTCTGAGTACTTTTATTTCCATTTAATACTCGCTCTTGTTCATGCAATGGTTGTGCGCCATATAGTGGTAAACATAAGATATTACCGCTTAGCTGCATCTGCGCTTTGTCAATGCATTTTCTGATATCAGAAACACCGGGAAGAAAAACTAAAATATCGCCACTACATTTATTTAATAGTACTTGTTTTATTGTCGTTATAACTTGGTCGGGCAAATGGCGCTTTGTTTTGTCTAAGTACTTTGTGGCAACTGGATAGGAACGGCCTTCACAATACAATGTAGGCGCACCGTTTAAATAGGTGGATATTTGGTTGACATTAATTGTGGCAGACATCACTAACAGTTTTAGGTCCATTCTGTATGCTTCTTGCACTTCCAAAGCAAGCATAAGTGATAAGTCTGAATGAATAGACCGCTCGTGAAACTCATCGAATATAATTAGGCCAACGTCAGCCAATTCAGGATAATGTTGGATTTTTCGAGTCAGTATTCCTTCTGTCACAATTTCTAGTTGAGTATTTGCCGAAACCATAGAATCGTTGCGAACTTTATACCCAACCGTTTGACCAACACTCTCACCTAATAATTTTGAAAGGTAAAAAGCTAGTGACTTTACCGCTACTCGCCGCGGCTCTAGCATAATAATTTTTTTACCCTTTAGAAAGTTAGCTTTCAGCAGAGCTATAGGAACCGCAGTAGATTTACCTGCACCCGGTTCTGCCTGCAACACCAAACTATTATGATGTTGCAACGTGGTGCATATGTGATCAAGGTGTTGCTGGATTGGTAACAAAATAAATGATATTTATTTAGCTTACCAACTACCTGTATTTTCCATAGAAGACCATGGCTCTTGAGGCGGTAAAGATTCACCTTTTTGTAATAGTTCGATAGAAATATTATCAGGTGATTTTACAAAAGCCATGTGTCCATCTCTTGGTGGACGATTAATTACCACGCCGTTTTTTTGCAATTTTTCGCATAAATCATAAATATCATCGACTCTAAATGCTAAATGTCCAAAGGCTCTACCTGTTTTATATTCAGCTTCAGGGTCCCAATTATAAGTAAGTTCAATTAGAGGTGCTTTTCGTTCTTTAGCCAGTTCTACATCCTCTGGCGCAGCCAAAAATATTAAAGAAAAACGACCTTTCTCACTATCATATTGACTGGTTTTTACTAAGCCTAATAAATCACAGTAGAAGTGAAGGGAAGCATCTAAATCTGTTATTCTAATCATTGTATGTAAGTATTGCATAGGTCACCTTGAAAAAGTTAGGGAACGTAGGGTGGTAAAACAAAAAAGTCTATAAAAATCTAGGACCAAACTGCCAACTCATTGCCGCATGGGTCTAGAAAATGAAAACGTCTGCCGCCTGGAAAGCTAAATATATCGGTTTTAATGACACCACCACACTTTAAAACAGTCTCTTTGCAAGTTTCTAAGTTGCTGGTGTGTAACACAACAAGTGCTGAGCCTGCATCTGCATCGGCTTTAAGCCCAGACAAATAAAACCCGCCCAAAACGCCTGAGTTTTCAAAAGCAGTATACTCAGCTCCATAGTCGGTAAATTTCCAGTCAAACGCGTTATTATAAAAGGATTTAATTGTATCTAAATTATTTGCAGGTAACTCTATATAATTGATAGGTGTGTGATTATTCATTCAAAATACTCGTTAATATATTAAGTAGTGCTTCTTTGTATATTATTTAGCAACTCTTCTCTACTATTGGGTAATTAAACTAAATAAGCGTACAATGCTTTTAGGATAAAGCGTTCTCATCGCATAATGCGCTAGAATACTCTATAAACCTAGTTAGTACTTTTACATTGTTCAAAAAATTTGTCTAATCATTCAAAATTACAATAACAAAGTGACGCTCAAAAAATGAATAAAAAATCTAATAATCTGTTAACAACATCACTTTTAGTCAGCACACTATTGATATCTAATATGGCTTTGGCTTACGACAGAGTAACAGGCAAGCCGTTTGCAACACGCTCAGAGGTAATTGCACAAAATGGCATGGCGGCTACTAGTCAACCATTAGCGACTCAAGTAGCTTTGGATATTCTAAAGAAGGGTGGCAATGCAGTGGATGCAGCTATTGCTGCTAACGCTATGTTAGGGTTAGTTGAACCAACCGGGTGTGGTATTGGCGGCGACTTGTTTGCGATTGTATGGGATGCCGAAACTAAACAGCTACATGGGTTAAACGCTTCTGGCCGTTCACCACTTGGATTAGATTTAGAAGACTTCAAAGAAAAAGGTTTAGATGCCATTCCTAAATTTGGGCCACTTCCTGTATCGGTCCCGGGGGCAGTCGATGGTTGGTTTATGCTTAGTGAGCGTTTTGGATCCTTACCCATGCAAACCTTACTAGCGCCATCAATTGAATATGCCCGCAAAGGGTTTCCTGTAAGTGAACTCATCGCCTACTATTTTGAGCGCAACCAAGTAAGAATTGGCGATTACCCTGGTTTCAATGATACTTTTACAATCGATGGAAAAACGCCGGAAAAGGGCGAAATATTTAAAAATCCCCGCTTAGCGAATACTTATGAAAAAATAGCGACGGGTGGGCGAGATGTTTTCTACAAAGGTGATATTGCGCGCACTATCAGCACTTTTATGGAAAGCCAAGGCGGATATTTAAGCTATAAAGATATGGCCGCACATTACTCTGAATGGGTAGAGCCAGTGTCTGCAAATTACCGAGGGTACGATGTTTGGGAGCTTCCACCAAATGGTCAAGGGATTGCCGCACTGCAAATATTAAACGTATTAGAATTATATGACATCCCCAGTATGCAGCGTGATTCAGCTGAGTTTGTGCATACTTTTGTAGAAGCAAAAAAACTGGCGTTTGAAGATAGAGCAAAATTTTATGCCGATCCTGCTTTCAACAACATTCCTGTTGATTGGTTAATTTCAAAAGAGTATGCAAAAGAGCGGCAACAATTGATTAACCCCGCACAGGCTGCCAAGCGAATTGATGCAGGAAGAAACGATGGAGATACTATTTATCTTACTGTCGCCGATAGTAAAGGTAATATGGTATCGCTTATTCAAAGTAACTACCGAGGAATGGGCTCAGGTATGATCCCAACTGATTTAGGCTTTGTGTTGCAAAATAGGGGAGAAATGTTTGCTTTACAAGAGGGGCATTTTAATCAATATGAACCTGGAAAACGCCCATTTCACACCATTATTCCAGCCTTTATAACAAAAGATAACAATCCAATTATGAGTTTTGGTGTCATGGGTGGCGGCACTCAGCCGCAAATGCACGCACAAATCGTGATAAACATGATTGATTTTGGTATGAATTTGCAGGAGGCTGGTGACGCACCTCGTATTCTGCATTCTGGTTCAAGTACGCCAGAGGGAAAAGCTATGTTAGATGGTGGGTATGTCAGCCTAGAAAGTGGTTTTAGTTATGAAACTCGTCGAGAACTCATGAAAAAAGGACATACTATCCGAGATGTGGTTGGCGCTTTTGGGGGCTATCAAGCTATATTATACGACGCTAAGAATAATGTTTATTACGGCGCGTCAGAGTCACGTAAAGACGGTCAGGCGGCAGGTTATTAATGGACGTACAAAAGGGAATATGTGCCGAGCCAAACTTGCATGCTCTATATTTATTGTTCAATGTTGTTGACGATGATTATGCTAGCGTTAGGTTAAAGCTAGCCTCTATCCTTGATATCTTTGAACACTTCGATGACGAGCATTACGAGGCTATGGTGTCTGGTGTTATCGCTATTGGCAGCGCTTTTTGGGCCGATATATACCCTGATGCAAGCCCAGCCTATTTAAGCCCCTTTCCTGACATGCAAAGTGAAGATAGATGTGCACCTGTTTTACCATCTGATTTATTTGTGCAAATAAGAGCCGATCGATTAGATATTTGCCAAGCGATTGGAATTGAGGTTATGCAAGCCCTCAAAATGCACACTGAATTAGTAGAGCAAGTACAAGCATTTCGGTATTTGGATGGGCGTGATTGGACGGGTTTTGTTGTTTGCAATGATAATCCCCGTGGTAGAGCAAAGTTTGAGATTGGATTAGTAGGTAATGAAGATGTTGAATTTGAGGGCGGTTCGTATCTTCATATTCAGCGTTATAGGCACGACTTAGATAAATGGGCCAAACTATCAGATAAGCGGCAACAACAAGTGATGGGAAAAACTCGCCAGCATAATATGGATGTGGTTGATTCGGGTTTAGATTCTCATGCTTTTAGAACTAAAATAGTAGGTCCATCAGGACAGTTTCCCATCTATCTTAACCAAAGTATGCCTTATGGGGATATGAACGTGCAAGGGTTGTATTTTGTTGCATGTAGTAATCATCCACAGTCATTTAAAAACCTGTTACACAGCAGAATATATGGCGATTCTAATGGGCATTATGACAAACTACTTGATTACTCAAATGCGGAAACAGGTGCTGCTTTTTTTGCTCCTTCAGCAACCTTTATTCGAAAGAAAAGTATTATTGAATAGAGAGGTTAAAGCCTAATATTACCATCCCATTCGCTATCGTGTAAAAGGCGTTCGCAAGTATTAACATGATGATTAAAGACAGGATCATGAGGATAGTCTTTTTGGGCTTGTTTAAATAATGCTAAAGCGTTTTGCAAATCTCTGGAATCTCTCATTGCCATTCCCGTTACAATTATATCTTTACATGCATTACGCTGGTTAATTTCTTCTTCTGACAAGTGTTGGTATATTTCAACCACTTCAATTTGACTTGATTTACCTCTTAACAAAACTTTGTCAATGGTTCTAAATGCAAAAATAGTAGATTGAGACGCTGCGTCAACTAAACTTCTGCTTGCCAAAATATCACAGCCAAAATAATTCGTTAATGATTCAATTCGCTGCGCAACATTAACTGCATCACCAATAACCGTTGTATCCATTCGATCGTCAGAGCCAACAGTGCCCAGCACAACAGGTCCTAGATGTAAACCAACGCCATTCTTAACAGGCGCATAACCGCTTTTTGCACGATGGTGATTATATAATCGCAATGCTTTTTGCAAATCCAAAGCCGCTTGCACAGAATCAAGCGCTTTGTCTGCTAAATCGCCATTCGGGTGATCGAATAATGCCATAATGGCATCACCAATAAATTTATCAATAAACCCATGATTGTCATGAATAGGAGCATTCATTCGCAGAAAATAAGCATTTAAAAAATTCATTAGTTGCTGCGGATTCATCTGCTCAGACAAACTAGTAAAGCCTCTGATATCACAGAACATAACGGCAACTTCATCTTCATCAGCATATCCAAGCTTTAAGAGATCGGCGCCGCCTTGCGCAAAATGGTCAACAAATTGCCTAGGCACGAATTTTTGAAATGTTTGGTGAAGTCTTTGTGCTTCATCGGCTTTATCAAGCATAGCTTGTGAAACGATAGGTTCAACATGTTCAACTACTGCAGATACCTCTTGTTCAGCGGTATCTGATATGACAGGTGGATTAGCGGGGTGATTTGATTTTACCAACTTTTCATTTTTTTGTTTCCAATACAGAAACGTTAATACAACAGCGTATATGCAAACTAATATAGTAAAAACAACACCCGCGACCATGTACTAAGCTGTAATCCGAGAAAAGGCTTTGCTTGCAGCAGCTAACGTTGCATCAATAACATCGCTGGTGTGCATTTTTGATACAAAGCCTGCTTCGAATGATGCAGGAGCTAAGTAAACACCTTCTTCAAGCATAAAATGATAAAATTGATTAAATTGCGCTTGATTCACACTCGTTGCCTGCTTGTAATTGACGACCTGTTCATGGGTGAAAAAGATACCAAACATACTACCTGCAATATTGGTGGATAACTGTATGCCATGTTTATCGGCCATTTCTTTAAAACCAGTAACTAAATTTTGAGTGTTTTCAAAGATGCTATCGTAAAACCCTGGCTCTTTGAGCTGTTTTAGCGCGCATAGGCCAGCTGCCATTGCGATAGGGTTACCCGATAATGTGCCTGCTTGATAAATAGGCCCAGTAGGAGCGATATGAGTTAATATATCTTTCTTGCCACCAAAAGCCCCAACTGGCATGCCGCCACCAATGACTTTTCCTAAGCAGGTTAGATCAGGGGTAACGCCAAACTTTTCTTGAGCACCGCCTAGCGATACTCTAAAACCGGTCATCACTTCATCAAATATTAATACCGAACCATATTTATCGCATATGTCACGCAGCCCTTCTAAAAAACCGGGAACAGGAGGTATACAATTCATGTTGCCAGCAACAGGCTCAACAATAATACAGGCTATGTCATCTCCATGCTCTTCGAAGGCTTGTTCTACAGTACTTATGTCATTAAATTGCATGGTAAGCGTATGTTTGGCGACGTCGTCAGGTACGCCTGGAGAACTCGGCACACCTAACGTTAGTGCGCCAGAGCCTGCTTTTACCAAAAGGGAATCGGCATGACCATGGTAGCAACCTTCAAATTTTAGCAATTTATTTTTACCGGTATAGCCACGGGCAAGGCGAATCGCACTCATAGTTGCTTCTGTACCAGAATTAACCATGCGTACCATTTCCATTGATGGCACAATGCTAGAAACTAATTCCGCCATTTCCACTTCTGCCTCAGTAGGAGCACCATAACTTAAGCCATTTACAGAAGCCTCAATTACCGCCTCTCTAATGGCATCATTATTATGCCCCAGTACCATAGGACCCCACGAATTGATGTAGTCAATGTATCGATTTCCATCAACGTCAAACATATATGGACCATCAGCACGCGCAATGAAGCGTGGCGTGCCGCCAACGGCTTTAAACGCCCTTACAGGAGAGTTTACGCCACCGGGAATAGTTTGTTGAGCGCGGGCGAATAGTGATTCAGATTTAGTCATAAAACTTGATACTCTTAAAATTCATAATGTTTAATTTGATGTGAATAGTGTTTGAGTAACTTATGTCACTCATATTTGTGTGCAATTTACCACAAATACGACTAATTTTGGTGTTTGTTAGTGTACCAGTGCACTGCTCGGTCAAAATCTTGTACCTTATGCGCTACACCTAGTATAAGTGCAAATAGTGCCATGCGAACTAACACGCCATTATCGGTTTGTCGGAAGATAGCTAAATTAGGGTGGATATTGAGGTCATTATCTAATTCGTTTGCTTCGGCTCTGGAGTCTCTTGGTAACGGATGCATAATGACAGTTTGAGACTTAAAATGCTGTGTATATATTTTTTGGTTTAATCTAAATTTTCCGCGATATTGGTTTGCCATTTCTTGCGACTCAAACCGCTCTTCTTGAATTCTTGTTTGATAACAAATATCTGCTTCGCTTAGTCCCTCGAAGTTATCTGATATCACTAATTCGTGGCCTGCGCTGGTAATCACATCACACACCTTTGAAGGCATGCCTAAATCTTTGGGTGATACTAAGGTAAATTTGATATTGCTGAATAAACTCAACATGGTTGCCAATGAATGGACTGTTCGGCCAAACTTTAAGTCGCCAATCATAGCGATGTGTAAACCGTCGATGGGTTGACCAAAGGATTGTCGCTCTTTTGCAATAGTATATAAGTCAAGAAGGGCCTGAGTTGGGTGTTCGTTTGCACCATCCCCACCATTAATAACAGGTACTCGGCTGCCTTGTGCAAACTCTGCTACCGAGCCTATATCTGGGTGGCGCATAGCGATTACATCACTGTACCCACTTAAGACTCGGGCGGTGTCGTAAAGTGATTCACCTTTAGCCAAAGCAGAGTTACTCATACCTGTTGTTTCTCTTACTTCACCACCCAGTAAATTGAAAGCAGTCCCGAAACTGACTCTCGTTCGCGTGCTGGGTTCAAAAAATAGATTACCTAAAATTGCGCCTTCTAAAACGGTGGTGCGCTTATGCCGAGCGGCATAGGGTGTCATGTTATCTGCTACTGAAAAGACCTTTTCAACAGCTTCGCGATCGAATTGGTTCACACTTAAAATATGCTGGCCAGTAAAAGAATTCATAAATCAAAGTCGTCTTAATTATGGTGGTGAGTAATTGTATCAAGAAATATGAAAAGGCGCTTTACTTGCGTGATTAAAATTTCCTTTACCTTGGTAGTTCTTGCTTATGCATATTGACTATCAGCATGGTTTTTTTTGCGACGCTTTTGGCTAATGTATTGATATCTTCATTGGTTAGACGTTCCTGTAAATGCAACATACTTGGCATATGATAATCTGACTTTAGTAGATTAAAAAAGTCATGGCTAGTTTCTCTAGCTTGCTCGTGATTCAATTTGCTTTGTTCATGCTGAACCATAAGATTAGTGACTAATTCGATACTGTGTAATGGCCCAGCATCATAAAAAAGTTTCGCGACATTTGAGTCTTGTTTAGATTCACCAATGACTACTTTGTACATTGCAATCACGTTTTCGTCAGTCAATAATTTAATAAATCTTATGCCAATATTAATCAACACTTCTTCAAGAGGTAAAGTGTCATTAAAGATGCTTTGTTCATTTATTTGGTACATTTCACATTTAGATTCAATAATAGCGTTATACAACGCATCTTTATTGTTGAAATGACTATAGACAGTCTGTTTCGAAACACCACTTTCTTTCGCTATCGCATCCATTGAGGTATTCACATATCCATGCATTAGCACGAGTTTACTGGCGCAATCTAATATTTGCGCTCGTTTCTCTAAGCTTTTTGGGCGGCCAGCAGATTTTACTTTTATTTCATCAGTCATTTATTGAGAATATACCAAAAACGAATTTGAGTGAACTGTTGCAAAAATTTAACATTACTAGACTGTACAGTCTAGTATTTTTATTCTATTATCATTTTTAACATAAATTAAGTTTCACTTTTTTAAATAGCAATATTTCTAACAATTTCTGCGTTTATAGAGTAAGTGAAAACAACTTAAAAAATTAGATTGTCATTACTTTCATATCCGTAAGATGATTTAAATACAGGTTAAACATTTATATTTAACGGAAAACATATGTCTCAACAGCCTATTAGTGAACAAACAAACCTCAAAGCAACACCCATAAAACTTATCATTATTACCGGGGTAAGCTTTATTGCTTTAATTGTTACGCTAATTTTTGCAGGGCAAAAAAACGTACTTGCTTTGGATGATAATAAATTGATGGTGATTCAACAGGCTAAAGTTGAGGTGTCAGATATAAGTATTCAATCATCTTATATCAAACCTAGAACCGTTTATGGACGAGTAGAATCTTTACAACAATCACAAATAGGTTTTGAGTTAAATGGCTTGCTCAAAGAAGTGATTGTTAAAGAAGGAAGGGTTGTAAATAAAGGTGATGTGCTTGCTCAATTAGATACGGCTAGGTTAGTTGCAAGAAAACAAGAACTTGAGAGTTCTTTGAAAAGTGCGCAAGCAAATGCACGTATTGCGTCGTTATCAGCCAACAGATTTAAAGATTTGGTGGCTAAAAAAGTAGAGTCACAGCAACGATTAGACGAAGCATTAGCCAACCTTGATGCCGCTGATGCATTAGTTAATGAGGTGGATGCAAGACTAGCAAGTTTAGAAGTAGAAATTCAAAAATCTACGCTTTTTGCGCCTTTTAGCGGTCAAATTGTCACACAAATATTAGATGAGGGGACAGTCGTTAACGCGGGGCAAGGTGTGTTTGTTATCCTTCAATCGAATGAATTGGAAGCTAGGTTTGGTTTACCTGAGCAAACCGCTTACAAATTGCAACCTCAACAGCCGGTGGTACTAAAAGCTCAAGATATGACGCTTCCCGCTATTGTTAAGTCGATTGCTAAACAGCGTAATTTATCAACAAGAACCATAGATGCGGTGATGACTATTGATATCAATCAATTCGAAAAACCCCCAAGGCTTGTTACTGGAGATTTAGTATCACTTACTGTTGATATACCCATTGCAAAAACGGGTGCCTGGGTACCTATGTCGTCATTAGCTAGCGCAGTTAGAGGCTTATGGACAATATATGTTGTCAATAACAATAGAGTTGAGACGCGCTTAGTATCTATTGAGTTTGTAAATAATGATTTCGCTTATGTTTCCGGTGCTATTGCACAAGGAGATAAACTTGTTGTAACGGGTATCCATCGTTTAGCGCCAAATCAACAGGTTTCGAATATGATCAATGTTCCGCTAAACGATTTTGCGCTAAATGGTTTGAACAAGAAGCCGCAGCAGACCAATATTATAGATAATCATTTAACCCTAAATACGTTGGATTAGATTAATGAGTCACGCTAATTCACTAAATGAGAAAAGCCCTTGGTATACAATATTTTTTAAAAATGGGCATTTGTTAGCACTTACTATCATAATAGTGCTGGTTGCAGGTCTATCAGCGTTAACCAGCCTGCCTAGGCTAGAAGATCCACGAATTGACCTACGTAACGTGATTATTTTGACCCCTTATCCTGGCGCATCAGCACAAAGGGTGGAAGCTTTAGTAAGTGATGTATTAGAAGATGAGCTTAGGCAACTTTATGAAATTAAAGAGATTAAAAGTACGTCTAAAGCGGGGTTCTCATCTGTTTTTGTTGAATTACAAGACTGGACTGATAATAGTACAAACCAACAAATATTTTCCAAAATTCGCGATGCTATTGACGATGCGGCTAAACGTTTCCCTCAAGGTGCCGGTCAACCCATATTGGAAGACAAACGCGGTGCTACGGCATTTACTACCTTGTTATCAATTAGCCCGAAGTACCCAGATACAACAAGTTTGGTGCAAGTTGGGCGTTTAGCGTCTGAATTGTCAGACAGAATACGAAATGTTGCTGGTACTGAAATTGTAAGAATTTATGGCGAGCCAACAGAAGAAATAACCGTTACCTTAAATCCACAGCAGTTAGCAATGACAGGGTTGTCGCTTAGTGAGGTCAGTAACCGTATTCAATTAGCCGATCCTAAATTACCGGCAGGTATTCTAAGACACCCAAGTAAAGATATTCGTGTACAAGTTTCTGAGCCATTAGATAGTACCGCGGTTGTGTCTCAAATCCCTATTCAAACTGACAGCGGCAACTATCTTAGATTGCAAGATATTGCGAATATTGAAAAAGGAGCGAAACAGCCTGAAACTGAAATAGCGTTAATAAATGGCGAAAGAACCATTTTCATTGCAGCCAGAATGCAAACAACCTTGCGTGTTGATATTTGGACTCAGGGGGTAAAAGAAAAATTAGCCCAGTTCAATGAAGAGTTTGGAGGAACCGTTAAAGCTGAAATGGTTTTCGAACAAAACAAATACACTGAAGCAAGGCTGTCTGAACTCAGTGGTAATCTGTTGCTAGGTTCAGTTGTTGTGATATTTGTTGTGCTGTTTTTCATGGGCGTAAAAGCATCTTGGATAGTAGGCTTAGCTTTACCATTATGTGCGTCATTCGCTATTTTTAGCCTGTCGTTTTTCAATCAACAAATTCACCAAATGTCTATTTTTGGGATCATTATTGCGATTGGATTGCTCATAGATAATGCCATAGTGATAACCGACGAGATGCGGCTTAATCTACTCGACAAGTCGTTAAGCCGACTCGCTGTAATGCAAAAAAGTGTAAAACATTTGTTTGCACCACTTTTGGCATCTACTTTAACGACTATTTTAGGGTTTATGCCCATATTTTTACTTAATGGTAATATTGGCGACTTTATTGGACCAATTGCAATTAGCGTGGTTATGGCACTAATTGGTTCATTAGCTTTATCGCTTACTGTTATTGCTGCGCTTGCGGCTAGATATTTACCACGAGATGCAGATATAACCGCACCTTGGTATAAGCGAGGATATCAGCTACCTTCAGTATCCTTAGCTTTTAGGCAATTAATAGGTAAAGCAATTAAGCGTCCACTACTGGTGTTACCTGCTGTCGTCATATTCTGTTTAATGGGGTTTGTGTTATCTCAGCAATTAGCGAATGTGTTTTTCCCAAGTGCCGATCGCGACCAATTTGAAATTTACGTGATTGCTCCAGAGGGTTCAGCCATTGAAAAAACATATAAATTAGCAGTTGAAGCGGATAATTTTATTCAACAACAAGATGGCATAAAACAAGTTACTTGGATGATTGGGTCTTCTACTCCTGCTGTTTATTACAATCAGGTTATGACAAGAGATAACGCGTCTAATTTTGCAAATGCAGTGATTACTGCTGATTCAGTTACTAGAGCAGAACAATTAACCACGCAACTACAATATGACCTTCAAGATAAACTACCAAATGCGAAAGTGGTGGTGAGAAAGTTTGGACAGGGTCCGCCCATTGCCGCTCCTTTAGAAGTGGATGTTTATGGTACAGACTTACAAGTACTTGATCAGCTAGGACAACAGGTAAGGGTTGCTATGACGCAAATTCCTGGCGTAACTCAATCTTTAGTTTCAATAACAGAGGGTGAGCCAGAACTAGTCTTAGATATAAGTGAAAATCAGAGTTATCTAGCAAAATTATCCTTAGCAGACATAGCACAACAATTACAAGCGTCATTATCAGGTCAAACTGGCGGCTCTATTTTAGAGGGGACGGAAGAACTTGACATACGCGTTCGGATTGAAGACTCAAAACGTACAAGCTTACAACAAATTGATGCACTTCCTTTAATTGCCATGAACCACAGCGAACGACAAGTATTGGGTGTTGGCTCAATTGCAACGCTAAATATAGCGCCAAGTATTAGCGGTATTACAAGAGTGGATGGAGAACGCGTTAATAAGATACAAGCATATTTACTACCGGGTATAGCAGCAGTAAGTGCAAGTGAACAGCTAAGAGAAAAGTTAGAGTCGGATTTAGAATTACCACCGGGCTATAGAATAAAAATGGCAGGTGATGCTGATGAGCAACAACAAGCACTGGGTCAACTTGCTACCTATTTACCTGTTTTATTGGTGTTAATGATTACATCGTTAATATTAAGTTTTGGTAGCGTGCGATTTGCAGTCGTTATAGGTATGGTAGCTATATTGTCTGTTGGCTTGGGCTTTTTCAGCCTATGGATATCTGGTTTACCTATTGGTTTTAATCCACTTTTAGGTAGTGCAGGCCTAATTGGTGTGGCAATAAATGGCTCGATTGTTGTGATTGCTGCTATTGCGGCGAATAAAAAAGCGATGGCGGGCGATACTAAAGAGATAGTGTCTGAAACCATGAGTTGCTCAAGACACATATTATCCACAACCTTTACTACAGTAGGCGGATTAATTCCCTTATTGCTATTTAGTGAGGGTAGCTTTTGGCCTCCGTTGGCGGTAGTGTTGGCCGGTGGTGTTGGGTTTTCTGTCATACTTTCCCTTGTATTTACACCTGTTTTGGTTGCGCTTCTGTGTCGAAATAGAGGTAAAGTAGTTGGTAGGCTTCTTGCTAGAGTTTGAGCTAAGTGTAAATATATATTGAAATGATATTGAGAAATACATGAATTGGTGGCAAACAAATTGTGCCTTTTGCAAGCGTATGAGGTATATCATATTATGGGCAATTATTATGATGCTATTTTATTTTTATGTCTGGCAATAATTCAAACAGCGAATCTATATTTATTAAAAGTGCAGCGTCTACCAATGGTATGACGACTCTTTTGGTTGGTGCGATTGTTGCGCTAATAGGCGCATGTATAATCATTCTCTTACCACAACTCTTTTTCTTGGTGGGCATCTTATTTTTAAGCGGTAGTATAATTGCGTTTGTCATGGGCTTTTATAAATTAAAGGAGCCTAAATACAGCATAGAGTTAACTCGCGAAGCTATCAAATATCAACATCGCAAAGGTACCTGGCTAATTGAATGGGATAACGTTCATAGAATCGACGTTCCACGTATTCATAAAGGGCTAGAACATGTTGATTTAGAAATGGTAGGTATCAGGCTGAAACAACCTGAGAGTATGTTAAATAATATCTCCCCTCGCCTAATCACGCACTTACTTATGGAGCAGCGTCCGTTAATTGCACATTTGGCCATGAGTAACTGTCAATCAGGACAGTGTTACGGTGACGACATCATAGAAGATACTAAATTTAAATGCGCAGATGGGAATCTTATTACAGGTGTATCTGCTATGTTTGCTAATCGAATGGCAAAACTACAACAAGGTTTAGGATATGATATTTATGTATCTGCAAATGACCTTGATAGAGACAGTCAAGCGTTCGTGAATTTACTAAGAAAATGCCATGAAAGTGTAATGATTGAGAAAGTTCAATCGGAAAGTGTAGGTTAGTGATAGTTAGCCACGCTCGTTTTTATTTCACTCCAATAATTGATAACATTCTCAATTTCTAACAATAATAAAGATATTTGTTTAGAGCATTCAGGCAGCTCACTAGTTTTTAACGCTGTTTCTGTGGCGCTACAGTAGGCTTGCAAGCTAGGTACGCCAGTGTAGCAGCAGACGCCATGTAGCTTATGAATATAATTCTGCACATCTTGCGCGTTTTGATTCTGCCAAGCTAATTCAATTTCAGAGTTAGATTTTGATAACTGAGATACAAAGTCTTCTAAAAATTGATAAGCAGCTTCTTTATTTTTATCACTTCTCTGCACTGCTAATTCCCAGTCAATAGATGTAATAGATGTGGCAATATCAGTGTTTACAGATTCATTTGAATGCTGCTGAGAGATACTGCACCACTCATTAATTAATTGAATTAAATTATCTAACTCAATAGGTTTAGATAGAAAATCATCCATTCCTGAATTGAGGAAATGTTGCTTTTCAGCCTCTAGCGCGTGCGCCGTTACGGCAATTATGGGAGTGCCAATATTCAACTTGGTTTTTCTAATATGTTTAGCCGCCTCTATTCCGTCCATTATTGGCATTTGAATATCCATTAATATCAGATCATACTCTTCACGTTTACACTGTTTAATTGCTTCTTTACCGCTATAGGCTAGGTCAAGCCTAATAGGGGTCCCTACCATCCAAGTCTCTAATAGTTTTAAATTCAGTTCCATATCATCCACGGCAAGTAGCTTTAGATGAGGAAGGGTATAAAGTACATCATGAGCATTGTGATAATTGGATATTTCATTGGTTCTGCCAATATCGTTTAACTTACGAGTCGTCAAAGGCAATCTAATTAGAATGGGTGTTTGTGTGAAATCTGTTATTGAGTGCTTAACTGGTTCGGGGCCTGAATACATTAAGACTAGACTTCGACAATTTAGTTTTTTGAGTTTGTCTAAGGTTTGTTTTCTATTATCTATAGCTCTATAGGGTAGTGAAACAAAAAGATCTATTTGATTTAAATCTATTTCGCTTATGGCGTCTATCTTATAGTGCTCAATCACTTCATAACCAAGCAATGCCAATTGCTGTTTGGACGTCACTATGGAGTCTTGCCAATCGTCTATCAAAATGGCATGTTTCCCTATAAAACTTTGTGTTTTATTTGGCTCCTCACTACTTGTATCGTCTTTTTTAAACGGAATATCTACTGTAAAACATGTACCTTCCGATGGTTGACTGTCAACACTTAATGCGCCATCCATTAAATCTGTTAACTCTTTACAAATTACTAATCCTAGGCCCGTTCCTTGGTAGGATTTGTTTAAATCGTCATCTAATTGTTGAAATGCAGTAAAGAGTTGCTGCATGCCTTTTTTATTTATTCCAATCCCAGTATCTTTTACGCCAAAAGAGATAATACAGTCACTCCCACTTTCATAAATTACTTTAGCACTAAGCGTAATGTGACCATAGTTAGTAAATTTCTGGGCATTACTAAGAAGGTTACTAAGTAGCTGTTTGAGTTTAAACGTGTCGCCAATTAAATAGTCTGGTAATTCCCCTACATCAAAAATAAATTCTAAATGCTTTAAATGTGTATTTTTTGCCATCAATGCAACTAGATCTTCAAGCATTTTTCTAGGAGAAAAAGGCTTAAGAGTAAGTGTTAACTTACCTGCTTCCATTTTAGAAAAATCGAGGATATCGTTTACCACAGTGAGCAAATCAGACGCTGCTGAGTTGATAATTCTGACATGCTCTTCACGTTCAGCTAAATTCTTTCTGAAGTTTAATTCTTTACTAAATCCAATTATTGCATTTAATGGGGTACGAATTTCATGTGACATATTGGCTAAAAATTGAGATTTCACCGCGCTCGCTTTTTCTGCTTCTTTTCTCGCTAAATCTAAATGTACATTTTGCTCCTCAATTAAAAGAAAGTTATTTTGCGCATCGTTTTCCGCTACCTGTACATCGAGTTCTAAGTCATATTGTTTTCTAAGTACCATGGCTAAAAGTAAGACGCCTGTTTGAATCAAAATAGAAAAATGAAATAATTGATGTTGAAATGTAATACTCGGCAAAACTTCAAACATGAATAAGGCACTAAGTACTGCCCCCAGAGTAGCTGATATCCAACCTACAAGAAGTGTTCGTGATGGGAAAAAAGCATTTTCAACCGATTGTAAACAAACATATAAATTAAGAAGTACCCCCCCGAACCCAACAGAATAAGTGATAATTAATTTATAAAAAGACGTAAGGTTTGGAATGAAAAAAATGAGTAAGCACCCAAAACAAATATAGATAAAAAATTCTAGATTCTTACGTACTATTTTAGATATTTTATCTGCTGGGATAATAATAATATTTAAAAGCGTACTGGTAATGCTCATTAACACGATCATCGATTCTGCTTTTATATAATGAAATAACGAAGCAAACCATGTGGGGAATATTGCCGAGTGCCCACTCCAAATTATTTGGAAAACACAGACTGTAAGTAAATTTAGTAAGAAAACTGTACCTAGAAGATTACTTTTAAATATTGTGAATGCGAGAGCATAGATAAAGAGTATAAGCGTGATGCCATAAAAAACTCCCCAGGATGAAAAGTCCCATATCATTAAAGATTGATGAGAATCGTAAGTTTGAATATAGATGGGAGCAACCAAGCTCATGCTACTGGATTGGACAAATAAATACACATCTAAAGGCGTGTTCTGAGGGATAGATACTTCAAAAGTAGGCAGAGGATATAGGCTGGTTTTATTTAAAAAACCATCTGTTTTTGCTATTAGTACTTCATTATTCGATACTACGTATAGTTGAGCATTCTTTAACTGGGAAAAGCGAATACTAATTATCCATTGTTTCAGTTGTGATGTGTTGGTAAAGGTCGCGTGCATCCATGCGCCATTTTTTAAAAGGCCTAAATTGGCACTCGTTGCTTTTTTATATGGGAGAAAAGGTTTGGCTTTTTGAAAATCTTCAAAATCTAAGATACGTGCCTGCTGTGGGTAAATTAAAAAATTGGTTGTAATAAGCGTCTTGTTGGTTGACGCATTAATTTCAAACGCAGGAGCGCCTGCCAATGAATAGCAACTGAAGAATAGTAGGGTTAACACTAACCATGTGTTGGTAAAATCGCGTGCTCTCAAAATGGAATATTTCTCGATTTAAAAACAAACTACGTTAAAGACTACAAGTTACAATGTTTTTTTTGAGGAAGTCAACAGAACGTCCCTTTTTATTGTTAACGTTTTCGACTATATAAATGGTGATAGTTAATTAGGAAACCGACACTATTTTCCACACTAACTCATTGCATACGGTAGTAATCAAAACGCAATAAGTGTTGTAATGAAAAATGCGCTTTGGTTATTATCGCTTCATGCTATATCATACAATAGCACGCATGTTTAAGAAGATATAGCAGGCCGCTAGGCTAAAAATTGACTGAATAATCCGATGATTCAAATATAGTAGTGTTTAAATGAAAATATTCACGAATTTACTATTAGTTATCAAAGCATGATAAGCAAATAAAAGAATAAAAATTATGGGTGATTGCGCAATATGAATAACGACACCATTATTACTAGTGATGGCATTGAACAAATGCCACTAGGCCGATTCACAGAAGATGCCTACCTAAACTATTCAATGTATGTGATTATGGATAGGGCATTACCGCATATTGGGGATGGGCTTAAACCTGTTCAACGGCGCATCATTTATGCGATGTCAGATTTAGGTTTAAGTAACAATGCTAAATACAAAAAGTCTGCACGTACAGTAGGTGATGTTTTAGGTAAATTTCATCCACATGGCGATAGTGCATGCTACGAAGCCATGGTATTAATGGCACAGCCATTTTCTTATCGATACCCATTAGTAGATGGACAAGGAAACTGGGGTGCGCCAGATGATCCAAAGTCGTTCGCTGCAATGCGTTATACAGAAGCTCGACTTTCCAAATTTAGTGAAATATTACTAACAGAATTAGGTCAAGGAACCGCTGATTGGCAACCCAATTTTGACGGTACGTTAAACGAACCCATGGTGTTGCCTGCCAGGTTACCGCATATATTACTAAATGGTGTGACTGGCATTGCGGTTGGTATGGCTACGGATATCCCGCCTCATAATGTAAGAGAGTTGGCTAATGCATGCGCTATGTTGCTTGAAAATAGTAAGGCGGAGTTAAGCGAACTTTTAACTATTGTACAAGGCCCAGATTACCCAACTGACGCTGAAATTATTACACCAAAAGCTGACATTACCAAAATATATGAAACAGGTCGTGGTTCCATCAAAATGCGAGCGGTGTTTCATGAAGATAATGGCGAAATTATTATAACCGCATTGCCTCATCAAGCGTCTGGTGCCAAAATAATAGAACAGATTGCCAATCAAATGCAGTCGAAAAAGCTGCCTATGGTAAGTGATTTACGTGATGAATCTGATCACGAAAACCCAACTCGTTTAGTTATTAGTCCCCGCTCAAATAGAGTCGATATTGAGCAACTAATGCAACATTTGTTTGCAACCACTGATTTGGAAAAAAGTTATCGCGTCAATATCAACATGATTGGTTTAGACGGCCGTCCACAAGTAAAAGATCTGAAATCTATACTGACTGAATGGTTAGAGTTTAGAAAAAATACAGTTATAAGACGTTTGCAGTATCGTCTCGATAAAATATTAGCTCGCTTGCATATTTTAGAAGGTTTATTAATTGCCTTTTTGAATATAGATGAAGTTATTGAAATTATTCGTCATCATGATGAGCCGAAAAAGGAGTTAATTGCTCGTTTCAATTTATCAGATAAACAAGCCGAAGCGATCCTTGAATTAAAACTAAGGCATTTAGCTAAGCTTGAAGAAATAAAAATAAAAGGTGAGCAAGAAGAATTAGCCAAAGAACGAGATGCTTTGCAGCTTTTATTAGGATCTGATCGACGCTTAAAAACGTTAATGAAAAAAGAAATTTTGGCAGATGCAGAAAGTTATGGTGACGACAGACGTAGCCCAATTATAACTCGCACCGAATCTAAAGCGCTAACTGAAAAAGAACTAATACCTTCAGAGCCCGTCACAGTAGTATTATCTGAAAAAGGTTGGGCAAGATGTGCGAAGGGACATGACATAGACGTACAAGGGTTGAGCTATAAATCGGGAGATGGTTATCTATCCAGCGCTAAAGGAAGAAGTAATCAACTTGCGGTCTTTTTAGACTCAGGTGGGCGCACGTTCTCATGCGACGCTCACTCATTGCCTTCCGCTAGAAGCCAGGGTGAACCGCTTACTGGACGTTTTAGCATAGTGGGTGGCGAAAGTGCTGAACACGTTATTATGGCAAATGATGAGCAACAATACTTAATTGGCTCAGATGCTGGATACGGATTTGTATCTAGTTTTAAAGATATGGTCACAAAAAACAAAGCAGGCAAGGCCTTTATTTCGCTGCCTACTGCAGCTAAAGTGATGCACCCAAGTACCATAAATGACATCGAAACAGATTGGTGCTTATGCATATCAAACCAAGGCCGGATGTTGCTTTTCCCTCTACGAGATTTGCCTGTATTAGGTAAAGGTAAAGGAAATAAACTCATTAATATACCGTCTGCAAAAGCAAAAATAAGAGAGGAATATATGACGCAACTAGCTGTCATTCCTGATGGTGCTGCTGTGCGGATTTTTGCTGGGAAGCGCGGTATGTTATTAAATGCTAAAGATTTAAGTCATTATTATGGGGAAAGAGGGCGCAGGGGTAATAAATTACCCAGAGGATTGCAACGTGTAGATTCAGTTGAAATTGAATTACCCAAAGAGAGTGGCGATTCGAAACCGCAAGATTTGGAGTAAAGCTAAACAAATCTTGCATAAACAATAGCGGTGTTGACCTACTCGTCGAATGCTTCGGCACCGCTGATACTTTGAATTTGTGCAATATCTGCATCACCAGCAAGCACTTTCAGTACGGCATCTTGTGTTAGTGTTCGCATACCTTGTTTCATAGCTAATGATTTCATATGGGGTATAGATGCGTTTTTAAATATTAACGCGCGTAATTGTGGTGTCATAGTCAAAAGTTCATGCACGCCTGTTCGCCCGCTATAACCAGTCTCATCACATTCGCTACAACCTTTTGCTTGATGCACATGCACTTCATCCGTTAAGCCTAGTTCATCAAAATATTCTTCACCATATTGACGTTTTAGGAAATCTATATCGGTTTGTGAAGCCTTTACTTGTGTTTTACAATTATTGCACAACGTACGAATAAGCCGTTGAGCTAATATACCAATACAGGCATCTGAGAAGTTGACGGGGTCTATACCTAAATCCAGTAACCTGGTAATGGTCTCAGGGGCTGAATTAGTATGCAACGTTGATAAAACCAAATGGCCTGTAAGCGAAGCTTCAATGCCAGCATAAGCGGTTTCTTTATCACGCATTTCACCAATTAATATTATATCTGGATCTGCTCGCAAAAATGCTCTAAGCGCATTAGCAAAATTAAAGCCTATTTTAGCGTTAACTTGCACTTGATTTAATCGGTACTGCGTTATTTCTACTGGATCTTCTGCTGTCCAAATTTTCTTCTCAGGTGTATTTAAATGTCCAAGTATTGCATGAAGCGTGGTTGTTTTACCTGAGCCGGTTGGGCCTACCACTAAGAAAACACCATGCGGCATATTCATCATTTTCTTAAGCCTTGCCATATTTGGCGAAGACATATTGATTTTGTTTAAAGGCATGGCGTTACTAGCAGCTAGTATCCGCATTGTGACTCCTTCGCCCTTGACTGTAGGAATGGTCGCTACCCGTGCCTCAACATTTTGACCTAAAGCAATAAAAACCAATTTACCATCTTGAGGAAGGCGTTTTTCAGCAATATTTAAACCCGCCATAATTTTAATTCGGGCAACAACTGCATTGTGGTGACTGGAAGGAATACGATTCACATCGCGCATAATCCCATCTACTCGCATCCGTACTTCGGTCGGGCCCTCAATATCAGGATCAATATGTATGTCTGAAGCGTTCACTCTTTTCGCTTCGGTTAATACGCTGGTAACTAACCTAACAATAGCAGGCTCATCTTCAGCAATAGATTCATTTGTATCGCTGCTTTCCCCCTCCGTAGTATGAATTTCTTCTAGTATATTATCAAAATCACTAGAAGAATCAGATGCACTACTCTCTCCTAAGTACTCTAAAACTTGATTGGGTAAGCTATATGCTAATTGATAATCTTCTGTGCCTAAAGCGCTTTCAATTTCCATCAATATTGATGCGTTATTTGGTTCGTTCATTAACACAATTAAGTGCTCTTTTTCATCAGCAAGAACAGCAACAAAATTACGTTTTAAATAGGATATGTTTAATTTAACGTCTTTGTGGGTAAGGTGATATTGCTTAGGAAGAAATTCTATATAGGGTACTTGATAGTGAATGGCTAAAGCTTCACCAATTTGACGTTCTGTCACTTTTTGTTCTGATAAAAGGTTTTGTGTTATTTGGCGAATAGATGCATTGCTGAGTATATTTTCAAAAATACTGGCAGGAACTAGTCCTGTTTCGACTAAATAATCGAAGGGTCTATTAGTTCCGCCCAATTGCAATTTAAACGCTGATGCTAGAATGTTAGCAACACTGATACCTGTTGTCAGATCTTCATTTGTAAATCCATCCCCGCCTTTGTTTAGTATTTCCAGCACACCAAGTAAAACGCCCTCATTCATAATAGGTAAACATAAAATACTTTGCGTTTTAAAGCGTCCTTGGCGATCGTATTTCTTATCAAACCTTAATTTGAAATGTATTTCTTTTAACAAAGACTCATCGTATACGTCATTTATTAATAAAGGCTGATGCGCCATAGCAACATAGCCGGCAATAGATTGAGTCGTTACGGGTACTCTAAGTTCACGGGTTTCGCTACCCGTTTTAAAGCGAGCAACTAGATCTCTATGATGCGAACGACGTTGAAAAATTGATATTCGTTGCGCATTGAACATGCCAAGTATAAGGGGCTCTATATGCTCGTAAGCTTGTTCTAAACTGGTATATTCTTTTGTTGTCGCTTCAAGAGCTTTGAGAGTTTTTGAACCTAATTCATTCATAAAGTTAGCCGTTGTCTATTTGAGATATGCAGAACTACCGTTTAACTAAAGGTCTATGTAGCGGTAATTTTCTACTTGTCTTTAAAAATTGTGAATGCACATTAACCGATCACCGTTGCAAAGCGTGGCTGAGAAAATATTCGTTAAGCAATATTTTTGCCTTTTTCGGTAGCGAGTGATACGACTGAACTATCATCTTTTTTTATTGCTTGTAGTCGCTTGATTGTATTAGGGCAATAAACCGCGAAGCTATGTCCACCTGATATTTTCGCTTCTTTTAAAGCCAAATTAGCGTGTTTGTTTATCTCGGATGTATCTATTATTCTGGTATGATCTAACTCAGCAATTCCACCACTTATAGTAATAGTGTCATAATCTACCACAGAGGAAAATTCATGTTCTATTTCCATATCGTCTATAGTGTTCATCATTTTTTTGACGAAAGGTGATGCAAGCTCTGCGTTAACGTGAGGTAAGAGGAGAACAAATTGGTTTTCACTGTATCGAGCAACAAACTCTCCGCCTCTTGCCATTGCATTTGATAGCTGTTTTGCAACAACAATAAGTAATTTATCACTGTTCTCTTCGCCATAATTTTCCTTATACTCAGCGTAAGAATCAATTTCTAAAATTGCGATGCTTAAGTCAGCCCTGACGCGTTTAGCTCGGCGTGTTTCATGATTGATCATTAACTCGAAGAATTTTCGGTTATAAATATGTGTTAATGAATCTTCGATAGTAAGACTATCAATTTTGTTTTTGTATCTTTGATTCAATTTAACTTCATGCTTAAATTTATCTTTTAGCACCATGTTTTGTTTCAAAGCGACATGAAATGATAACCCGATATATAGGAATAAAGCACCGTATAAACCTAGTGCAATAGCAAACTTATAGCCTGTGGGAGTCTGCAAATATGCCAACATGCCAACAACGGGTATGATTATAGGAAGAGCTTGTGACAATGCGCCTCTTCTAGAGCCAAAGCAAGGTACAACTATGCTCGATATATGCATTGCAACAATAAAGCAAACTGTAGGGATCAGGTTTTCAGGATTATTATGAATGACAAAACTGTAAGCAACAGCAAATACTAACCCTGTGCAAAGACTAGTATTTGCAAAAATAGATTCCCATTTTCTTAAGGCTTCCAATTCAGGCTCTCTTCTTCTAAAAAAAGATAAACCCAATAAACTAACTAAAATAGAAATAGTAAGAAGCGCAAACCAATGGGTTATGAATTTATCATTCACTTGTCCGGCCGTAACATAGACCAAAAATGCGGCTGCCAATACATGCGCGAGAGTAATAATTAATGTATTGCGGAATAACTTTGCAACTTGAGTATTTTCTATCGACTCTACAGATGTCGCTTTCATGATTTATATCTCATCATTTGTGAAGTAAATCTCGATAAAAGATTTATTGGTTTTTTGATATCGCCTAGATATATAGACTTAACGATTCTGAGTAACATAGTAAAATGTCAAATGAAACCTAGGTTGTTTTCTACAACACTTACTTATCGGTAATGATACCCATAACCTTTAACAGGTTTTCCACTCAACTATTTCAATTTATTAATTATGAAAAAACATTCATACTGAATACTGGGGTTTTTATTATGAATTTACCTCAAAATAAGACACTAAATACTAAAGGTTCATATCAAAATTGAAACAACACCCAAATATAAGAATGATGGTATCGAAAGTAATTTTTATTGGAATTTAAAAGCACCCTACGTCATTCCCACGTAAGTGGGAACCTCTAACAACACAAGAGTTGTTTAAACAATAATAATGTTTAGATTATTGAAAAAAATAGCTTTTTTCTTGTTTACTATGCTGTTTAGGGGGTTCCCACTGTTGTGGGAATGACCTAGGAACATTGAAGTATAGATAAGAAAAATCCGTTGTTTAGGGGGTTACCGCCTGCGCGGTAATGACCTAGGAAGGTTGAAGTATAGAGGTGAAAAATTCGCTAATTCAATCAACACCAGCTCAGCACACATTTATTCAAACTAAGAGCATATATTGATTGCCAACCTGATCATTCACTTAGCCAATACACATAGTCAGTTACATATATCGTAATACATTCTACACAGCTTAGACTATACTATGAACAACAACACTAAGTACGTTTAGTAACCATTCTATAGGTTAGGCTGATAGCTATATACAGGAAAGATAAAATGAAAAAGCCAATTATTCTATTACTCACCTTTGCGATAAGCCACAGCTTTTTAGTAGGGTGTGTGGCTAAGGATATTGAATTTACGGAACAACAAAAGCGTATGCAACGATGTGATCAATACGTAGAAAGGCAAAGAGAAGAGTGCTTACAAGGTATGCCGGTTACTATTGAAGATTACAAAGATGACTACCGATCATATAAAAAATCTAGAGCAAAAGAGGCTGATGATAACAAACTAATAATTTTACCTCAAAAGCCTAAAACCGAAGAAGATAAGCCGATATAAGTTAATTTACATTGCATTATTCATGAATAATGAGTTTGTGTGAAAGTAGAACAATTTCAATAGTAAACTAACTAAAGCGAATTGAAATTTGTTAGACTATTGCCATTATATTTTATTTATTGACGCTTAATATGACTAACGAACAACTAATGCAAAAATCTCCTGACGCGCGTCTAGCAATGAGTTTAGAGGAAATCTCTAAAACCCAACATATTTGGATATTGACAGACGCCGACGGATGCGTCTTTTTAACAAGCGATGATGAAGATTGTGTTCCTATATGGCCCACCACTGAATTAGCTGAATATTGGGCGACAGGTGATTGGGAAAATTGTAACCCAAAATCTATTTCTGTTGATGACTGGTTTCAAAAATGGACACCTGGCCTTACAATTGACGATGTGAGTATTGCTGTTTGCCCTAACCCAGACGAGGCGGGTGTAGTCATGTTCCCAGATGTGTTTGAGCAAGAATTATTAAATATAATAAATGCAAGCTAAAGCAAATGATTATATATTTTGTTATTGGACATAAGCGATGAATAAAAAAAGCTCATTTATTACGCTTGTTCTAGTTGCTTTATTAGGTTTTGCATTAGGTAGAGTCAGTATATCTACTACGTTTTCTGAGCCATCAAAACCTGACGTTCTTGAGTTATCTCAAATCAATACAGAACAAAATGTGCGAACTAAAGATAAGCCTAAACAGAAAGACTATATCAGGTTAATGCCTAATGGTGCGGTAGAGACCCTAAACGAACCTAGTAGCATAAAACGTTCTCCACAAGATATTACATTAGAAAATAAATACAAAGCACTTGAGGCAAAATATGATGCTTTGATAGGAGAGAAAGCTGATTTATTAAAACGTGTAGCGACTCTGCAAGCAAATAACAACGTTAACACCAACTTACCTGTTAAGGTAAAGTTATCAAAAGAAGATGTAACAGGCGTGCTCTCTGCACCATTTGATGACTTCGTATTATCTTCAGGAAATAGCCTTTCAACTAAATTCAAACAATTACAAACACAAAAACAGGACGTTGAGTGGGCGATAGAGACGCAACAACGCATTACAGATTTTTTCATTACTCATGAGTATGGTTATGCAGTTGAGTTGCGAGGCGTGAGCTGTAAACAAAGTATGTGTGACATCCGTGGCTTTGAAAGAGAGGCTAAATCGTTAAACAAAGTGATGAGAAGCATAAGAGCAGAAACTTGGTGGGCGTTTAATTCAACCCATTCCTCATCTAGAAGCGATAAGGAATATGGTCAATTTTTTTATATGATTGTGTCAAATTCCAAACGAAAAAATAACTAACTGGCGTTAGTACTTTCAAATATTTTATCTGCAGAGGCAGCAACAAAGCCAGTATATATCTCGCCACTTGGCAACGGAAATCTTTCAGCAAACTCATAAAAACAACTTGGTATACTAAGCTCGCCATCGCTGAATGTTACATTTGCGCTATCGGCCATAGTGCTCGATTGAGCTAAGCACACGTCTTTTCCACCTTTTATTTCGCCGCCACTGGTATTGAGCATAAACCCTGCTTCTTTTAATAATGTATTAACTTGCTCAAGTTTTGAGGTAGAGGTTTCAGATATTTTGGGGAGGTGATTAACGCTCACTGTAAAATGGTTTGCTCTGTAACCCCATGCGCTCATCCACGCTGCATATTCAGATTCTTTTAACAGCGCTTTATAATCTTCACTACTTACTTGCCAATGAGTACCAGAATATAGGAAGTTATCTGCATGCACAGCTTCCGCATCTATTTGCGCAACAAGTTTACCTATTATATTTTGTGCAGTGTCGGATAACTCTTTCACTCTTAATTCAGAAATAAATACTTTTGGAATAGTTGGATCTGGGTGTTCAAAGTGCTGAGCAGTCAGCTTTTTAGCCGCAAAATCATAATCACCTTTTTGCTCATAGCCTAAATTAATAAAGTGCTGTGCTAGCTTTGGTAGCCCGACCTTTTCAATATCAAAGGTTCTAAGCGCAATATGGTCATTTACAATTTCTTGTTTCTGTTTGGAAATAGTGTCAACACTCATAAGTAAGGCATGTATTTTATGTGCAGATGGTGTAATTGCCACATAATCTTGCCAAAGGCCATTAAATAGGTCTGGAATATTGGTATGCATAGTGTTTCCTTAGTTGCCTAAATTTAGTCCTGGGCTTAATGTCGAAGGTAAAGTAACTTTTTCTAGCTCTACAGATGCAACTGGATATGCGCAGTAATCTGCAGCGTAGTAAGCGCTAGCTCTATGATTGCCGCTGTCACCAATTCCACCAAATGGCGCAGCACTACTTGCTCCAGTTATTGGCCTATTCCAATTAACAATACCGGCTCTTATGCGAGGTAAAAAATAATCGTAGTCGGCTTGGTTGTCGGCTAACAGACCGGCTGATAAACCAAAGCGTGTATTATTTGCCATATCAATTGCGTTACCTAATTCATCGTAGCGGATGACTTTTAGAAGAGGTCCAAAATGTTCTTCATCTTCCATTTCATTCGCAATACTGGTGACGTCAATAATACCTGGAGTAACTAGGCCGGTATTGGAATCTAAATGTTGCATTGGAACGATTGAAGTTCCACCTTGTTTCTCTAATTTTGATTGTGCATCAAGCATGTTTGCTGCCGCTTTTGCCGAAATCATTGCACCAATAAAAGGTTGCTGTTCAGCATCGTATAAGTCTGGTTTTATCTGGTTGGTAACATCAACTAACTTAGTTAGTATGTCATCCCCATTTTTTGTGTTAGGTAAAAATAATTTTCTTGCACAAGTGCAACGTTGTCCGCTTGAAATAAATGCAGATTGAATAATGTCGTGAACAGCTGCTGTTACGTCTTTAACGTCAGTAACAATGAGAGAGTTATTACCGCCCATCTCTAGCGCCAAAATTTTCCCAGGTTGGCCTGAGAATTGTTGGTGCAATAACTTACCCGTAGTTGAACTGCCTGTGAAAAATAAACCGTCTATTTGTGAGTGACTAGCTAAGGCTTTTCCTGTTTCAACTTGCCCTTGAACTAAATTCAATACGCCTGCCGGCAATTTTGCCTTTCCCCATAGTGTTACCATAAATTGAGCAACCATTGGCGTTAAATCGCTTGGTTTAAATACAACGGTATTACCTGCCATAAGTGCTGGAACTATATGACCATTGGGTAAATGTCCTGGAAAATTGTAAGGACCAAATACGGCAACCACGCCATGAGGCCGGTGTCGTAACATCGCTTTTCCTGCAGGCATTGGGTTTTGAACAGTACCAGTTCTTTCATTGTAGGCTTTTTCAGAAATGCCGATTTTGCCAATCATAGCACCAACTTCAGTAGCGGTTTCCCATAATGGCTTACCAGTTTCCATTGCAATAATGGAGGCTAGTTCTGATTTGTTTTCTTCTAACAATTCACCGAAGGCTTTGATGATACTTAGTCGCTCTTCAAAGCTAGTCATAGACCAACTTACAAACGCCTGCCTAGCAGATTGAATGGCAGCATCGACAATTTTTGAAGAGGCGCTATTTGCCTCCCATATTACTTTATTCTTTGCTGGATCAATTGAAGCAAATTTATTTGCGTCGCCATGTGTCCACTGCCCGTTTATAAATTGACTATTTTCTACAAATATTGTTGTCATAATTGCTCCATAGTTTTTTGTTAGCCATTAACAATGCTTTAGTTGCGTATTTGCTAGTCGTATTGTGTCGCCGTTTTCAAGTAATAGAAAATTAGCTAATGATTCATCAACTAAAACAGTGTGTTCATCTACTAGTTTGACGTTACCCACACAGGCTCTAAAATCGTCTATTTTAGTATTAATTATGTAGTACGTATCTTGCTTAGATATATCGAAATCTGAAGAGATTTGAATATTTGCCTCTCGGCTTTGTCTCACTGTTGCAATATTCGCTAAATCGGCCTCAACAGTTGGACCTGCATCAAATATGTCAACATATCCTCTATTTCTAAACCCTTCTTGCTCAAGTAATCTAAGCGCCGGGCGCGTTTTTTCATGTACTTTGCCAATACAATCCTGTGCATCTTTGGATAGTAAATTGACATAAATAGGATATTTAGGCATCAGTTCGGCAATAAATACTTTATTACCAATACCTGTTAGATAGTCTGCAGTAGGAAAATCAACAGAGAAAAAGTGCGTTTCTAGCCATTCCCAGAAAGGTGAACGGCCATTTTCATCAGATATGCCTCGCATTTCAGCAATAATGGTTTCAGCAAACCTGTGTTGATGCTGCGCCATGAATAGGAATCGAAATTTAGATAACAATCTACCCGCTAAACCTGAGCGCGCCTTTTCCTTCAGAAATAGGGTGCATATTTCACTCACACCCGTGTAGTCGTTGCAAAATGTTAATATCTCAACTGAATTATGTACGCCTAACTCTCGTGATGCATGCACCACTTTACCAAGGTGATAATGGTAGAACGCATCTTGCAGGCCAACAGTTGCCTCGATGCCTGATGTACCAACTACTTCGCCTGTCGTTGTATCTTCCATTACAAATAAATAGCTTTCTTGTCCAGGGCGTTGCGGATGACAAGCAAACGCATGTTCAGAATCGTTGATTTTTTTCTTCAACAAAGTTTCATTAACAGGCAGAGACGTAAAACCAATTCCGCTGTCGGTCGCTATTTGATGCAAAGATATATAGTCGCTTTGTTTGATGGGCCTAATAACCAACATGGCTATTACTCCCTATTTTTCAGCGACAATATCGGCTATGCCTTGCTCGAATCTAGCCAAGCCTTCAACGATATCTTCATCGGGTATCACTAATGATGGTGCAAAACGCACTACGTTCATACCGGCTACTAAGCACATCAAACCGTGGTTATTTGCGGCAACCATGAAATCTTTAGCTCTGCCTTTATACTCATCATTCAGCGCACAACCTAACAGCATGCCTTTGCCTCTAATTTCTGAAAACACATTGTATTTTTCATTAATTCTATTTAAGTGCTCGCGGAATATTGCTTCTTTTTTCAACACACCATTTAGTACATCTGGGTTGTTAACTACATCAAATACGGCTTCAGCCACAGCACATGCGAGCGGGTTACCTCCATATGTACTGCCATGCGTGCCTGGTTTTAAGTGTTCGGCAATTTCTTTCGTTGTTAACATTGCGCCAACTGGAAAGCCTCCACCTAATGACTTAGCCGTAGTCAAAATATCAGGCACAACATCTAAATTCATGTATTCATATAACTTGCCTGTTCGACCCATTCCCGATTGTACTTCATCAAATATTAATAACGCATGATGTTTATCGCAAAGCTCACGCACACCTTTAACAAAGGCTGGATCAGGTACAATGATTCCACCTTCGCCTTGCATCGGCTCCATCATAACGGCACAGGTTTTGTCCGACATCATTTCAGCTAACATGTCTAAATTACCATATTCACTGTGTATAATATGACCTGGTTTGGGACCAAAGCCGTCAGAATACGCTGGTTGTCCACCCACTGTTACTGTGAAGAATGTTCTGCCATGAAAGCCTTGTTTAAACGCGATAATTTCGCTTCTATCTTCACCAAATTTCTCAAGCGCATAACGTCGAGCTAATTTTAATGCTGCTTCATTAGCTTCAGCTCCTGAATTAGCAAAATAGACTTTATCAGCAAACGTATTATCGGTAAGTTTCTTGGCTAAGCGTAACGCTGGTTCATTTGTAAATACATTACTCAAATGCCAAATTTTGTTTCCTTGTTCGTTTAACGCTTTTGTTAGTGCTGGGTGACAATGGCCTAAAACGTTAACAGCAATACCACCTGCAAAATCAATAAATTCATTATTTTCCTGATCCCATACGCGAGAGCCTTCACCGCGAACTGGCACCATAGCGGCTGGAGCATAATTAGGAACCATTACGTCATTAAATGTATTGCGTGTAACTTGCATTGTCATACCTCACAAAAGTCAAAATTACTTGTTGGTTTATACAAAATAATCAACAAGATTTTATTGGCCGATAATAAACTAACACTATTATCAAGTAGCATAAAGATTGCACATTATGCCAGAAAGATTTGGTTAAGTCGTTACTTAGAATTCCGCCAATCCCTTGTATTTACTGAACTTTGATAGGATTTTCGAAAAATATGAATAAATATATAGAATGGTAATTAATAGAAAAGGCGATGAGCATGGTTACTAAAAAATATTGGTTAATCTAGTTTAGAAGTAAATATTGTATAGCTTCAATAGCCTAGAATGACCGAAGTGATATAAAGAACTTAGCGAATATCATAATTCGTTCAAATAGATAATGTAATCAATTTATGTTTTTGCTTGGATATAATTGCGCATAAGTATTCAAAAAAAATATTTACTTTTCTTCCGATTCTTCAATAATTCCTGAAATATTCAATTCAATACCTGTTAAATTTACTTTAGATAGAATAGTAAGATGGCTTGAATCAATACCAAAACTTCTTAAATAAGCCGTTGCTGCTGGCTTATCAATCAGTTTATTAGCAGCAAGCATTCGGTAGTGCATATACCCTTGCGCTGTAAACAAAAGATTAGCGAAAGGATGCAAATCAAGTTTTTTTACATGGTCTATATTTAATTCTTTTATTTTAAGAAAGTCTTCAAAGCCGATCGCAATCATAAGCCACCTGCAATTTAGGGCTTTAATTATATTTGCATTAATGATTGCAGAGTACTGTTTGGTTAATGAGACAATATATCGACTAGACGGTTCTAAGGTGCTTAACGCAGTCGCTTGGTTTAAATCGTTCTTTTTACGTGCTTTACTGATTTGTTGTCTGAGCTTGTTGTCAAAAGCTCGAAGATATAGATTGGTAATTACTGTGCGGCCTATATTGCCAAAAAGCCCAATATTAAATGCAAACTCTGGGCGCACATCAAATTTGTTAGCGATGGCTTTTGCTGCATTGCCAGTGCCAATTGTGTAAACCCATAAATGTTTCATCAAGTCTGGCGTAAACTCAGACTTTGACGGCAATGCGTGTTTAGCAATTAAAGCAGGCACAAGTGTACGTAAACTTTCAATACCAACAAAGCTCAACGCACTTCTAATTGTTTTAAGATCAATTAATTGCCCGGAAGAATCTTTTCGGTGATATTTTGGTTGTCGTACATATTTTAATATAGATGTTTCAAGCCAGGGTAATGTTTCTAGACAGCTAACTAAACGACTGATAGAGCAAGCCTCTGTGTAAAGCACATCTAGCAACTTGCCAAGACTTGGATCAAATCTCAGCACCTTGTCCATTATCATTTTCGTATCTTGGAATTCAACCTTTAGATCTTGAATAAGGTGTTTATGAAACTCATCTTCAACCCCTTGCAAATATGCTTGCTCAGCATTTGCAGCGACTTCCTTTTTCTTATTGGCTAGTTCTTCAACCACTAATAATAAGCGCCTACTTTCGTTTTGCTCAGACGACTCAATAAGTTGCTGCTTTTCTGTTTTTCTGCCAGCATCAATTATTGCTTCATCTGTTGAGATCAAAAGCTTTTCAAACCGCTCATTTAAAACGCTTGTTACCTGTAAAGCGGTTGTTTTAGGACTTATTGCCAACCTATTTATCCTTTTGAAAGAAAGTTGCTTAATATTTTATGCCCAAACTCTGTTAATAAAGATTCGGGGTGAAATTGAATACCGTAAAGCCGAAGTTCGTGGTTTTCAACTGACATTATTTCTACCGTATCGTTCGTTTTGCAAATAGCCGTCACGTTGAAGCCTACTGGCAATGTGCCATTTTCTACAAGCAAAGAGTGATACCGAGTAACATTAAAGTGTTTAGCACAGCCATTAAATAGCCGGCTGTTACTATCTGTTACTTGAAGCTCGCTTACTTTGCCGTGCAACACGTTTTTAGCCCTTTGGACTTTCGCCCCAAAAACATGACATATAGCTTGATGACCTAAACACACTCCCATAATTGGCTTCTTAGAGGCGATTATTTTAATAGCATCTAAACATATACCCGATTCTGTTGGCGTACAGGGGCCTGGTGAAATAACTAAGTGCGAAAAAGCAATACTATTTAGCTCATCTACTTTTATCTCATCGTTCTTAATAACCTTTACCGATTCTCCCAATTCTTCGAAGTAACGTGCCAAATTGTAAGTAAAAGAGTCATAATTATCGATTATTAAAATCACGCTATGCCCGTTTTATAAACCCTAGGGCGCTATATACTCTAGCTAATGTATCGGACGCTTTTTCTCTTGCTTTAGCACTACCTTGATGCATTACGTCATTTAAAAACGGAATATCTTGTCGAATTCTGGCATATTCACTTTGTATTGGTTCAATTAGTGCGATTACTGCTTCAGCTACATCGCCTTTTAGGTGGCCATACATCTTATCTTTATATTCGGGAACTAGGTCTTCAATTGACTTTCCCGTTGTTGCATTCAATAAAGATAGTAAATTAGACACCCCTGGTTTTTCTTCTAAATCAAAGTAAATATTTGCTTGCTCGTCACTATCGGTGACCGCTCGTTTAATTTTTTTAGCAATTTTTTTCGGGTCTTCTAACAAGCCAATAATATTATTAGGGTTATTGTCAGATTTAGACATTTTCTTATTTGGCTCTTGCAAACTCATTACTCTTGCACCACTTTTGGGAATAAATGGTTCAGGTATCGTCAGTATATCGCCATATATATTGTTAAACCGTGTGGCTACGTCTCTAGTAAGTTCCAAGTGTTGCTTCTGATCTTCACCTACAGGTACTTGATTGGCGTTGTACAATAAAATATCGGCGGCTTGCAAAACTGGGTAGGCATATAAACCTACATTAACATTAGACTGGTTCTTCTGAGCTTTGTCTTTGAACTGTGTCATTCGGTTTAACTCACCCATTTGGGTGTAGCAATTTAACACCCAGCCCAATTGAGCATGTTCAGGAACATGAGACTGCATGAAAATAGTACTTTTTTCAGGATCAATCCCGCAGGCTAAGTAAAGGGCTAACCCATCTAGGCATGCGTCATGTAATTTTTGCGGTTCTTGTCGAACGGTAATGGCATGTAAATCAACTATCATATACATGCAATCATAAGTATCTTGCATGCTTCCCCATTGCTTTAAGGCTCCTAAGTAGTTACCTAACGTTAATTGGCCTGACGGCTGACAACCGCTTAGAACGACGGGCTTATTTATATTTGTCACTTTTTTTACCTATTTCAATTGGTTTTTTAAATCGGCTATAGCTTGCTTATAATCAGGCTTATTAAATATTGCGCTACCAGCGACAAACATATCAGCACCTGCATCATATACACTTTTAATTGTGTCTTTATTTATGCCGCCATCAACTTCAATTCGAGTATCTAAGCCCATTTCATCAATGATGTGTTTGAGGTGCTGTGTTTTTTCAACTGTATTCGGGATAAATGATTGCCCACCGAACCCAGGGTTAACTGACATTAATAGCACATAGTCAAGCTTCTCAAGTACATAATCTAACACGCTTAAAGAGGTAGCTGGGTTTAAAACTAATCCAGCTTTTAGTCCTCGTTGCTTAATTAGTGAAATACTTCTATCTACATGCTGACTTGCTTCTGGGTGAAAGCTAATCATGCTTGCACCTGCATCCGCAAAAGCATCGATCATGTTATCAACGGGAGAAACCATAAGGTGTACATCTATATCAGCCTCAATACCGTAATTGCGTAACGCATGGCATATGGTTGGCCCAAATGTAAGGTTAGGTACATAGTGATTATCCATTACATCAAAATGAACAACATCCGCTCCTGCGGCAAGGACAGATTCCACTTCTTCACCTAAACGAGCAAAATCAGCAGATAAGATTGATGGAGCAATAAGTGGCGTGTGCATCATTAATTACCTTTATCTTATTAAATACTCTATTTAATAAGTTAGTTTGTATTAAATGCGCGATTGTACATCAGAATCAATAATATTTTTATCTAAAAAGGTCTTCAAAAAAGAAAAAGTAACAAAAAGCTTCTTTGTCCGCCCCATAAAGGGGAGGCGGCAACATATTGGTGCAAACAAACGTTGCCGCTTAAATAATGAAAGAAAGTGTTAGAACATACTTGCATCGTGATGTTTTAAAAAAAATTTAAAAAACATAGGGTTACCTAATATTTTGGATTGCCTGATATTGTGGCATTGGTTTTGCTTACACCTCAGCATGACTGATTTATGACCTATTTAACAAACAATATATAGAGCACTGCGATCAGCAAAACACAATAATAATAACAAAACGACACTAGATTTTTCTTTCAATATAAAGTTCGGAGAACACACATGAAAAAATTAACCTCACTGGCATTAGTTGCTGCGGCCGTATCATCGTCATTTTGTTTTAGCAGCGTGGCAAATGCTGAAGTAAGCCTTAACGCTGGTGTTACTACTAACTACGTATGGCGTGGTGTTACACAAAGCAATAACGCTGCATCTGTTTCTGGTGGCCTAGACTATTCAGACGATTCTGGTTTTTATGCTGGAACTTGGGTTGGTTCACTTGGTGATGCTAATTCTGGTTTTAATGGTGCTGAAACAGATTTCTACTTAGGCTATGCTGGTGAGTCTGGTGATTTTGGCTATGACGTAGGTTATATCTACTACGGTTATTATCAAGAAGAAGATATCGATTTTGGTGAATTATACTTCAATGGTTCTTACGGTAACCTAGGTTTTGGTGTTGCTTACACTGTTAACGGTGAATCAGGTGGTAACTTCGATTCTGGTGATATCTATTTACACGCTGGTTATGGCGGTATTGATTTAGGTAATGAACTTGAACTTGGTCTAACTGTTGGTTATTACTCATTTGATTTCGATAGTAGTGCTGATTACGCACACGTTCAAGCTGACATTTCTAAAGGTGATTTTACTATCAGTTTCTCAAAAGCTGAAAGCACTTCTGGTAACTCTGACTTAATAATGATGGCTAGTTGGGGTACAAGTTTCTAAGAAACATCTTAGAATCTGAGATATAAAAATTTAAAACCGACGTTTTAGTTAACGTCGGTTTTTTGTTTTTTAGCAAATATGATGTAAACTATATATTATAGGCGTGTTTGTAACCCTACATATGAGTAATTTAACTAAAATGAAAACTAAAAAGGACATAAACAATTTTACAGCTAAATTAGCTGTGACTACATTATTGTGCTGTTCGTTTATGGTATTTATTATCGGTAATTTGTATTCAAACTCACATGGTGAATGTATTAGTGATCACTTTATGCATTCAAATGTGGTTATTGATACGTCTTCGTTTGAGCCGGTGGTAGGCTTATCAAATGATTCAGCCAAATGTAATCGAGATAATCAAAAAATAAGCTGGTATAGCTGGTTAGTGAATAAATCAGGCTCAGTAGAATTCCATTATCTTGATTTATTAGAACTACTTTCAAGAGAATGAACCACGTTAAGTATTATCTGAGTATTGTAAAAAGTGTTTTGTCTAGCTTTCTTGGCGTACAAACACAAAAGCAATATCAAAAAGATGCTGAAATGCCATCCTTTATACCATTTGTTGTAGTGGGTATTATCATGACCATATTGTTTGTTCTCACTATATATATGGTTGTAAATTTTCTTATATTTAAATAAGTAATACCTTAAATATCAACAGGCTCTAAAGTGTTTTTGTTGGTTTTTACAAAGGCCACTACTTAATTTTTATATTGTGTTTCTTCTTTCTCATCTATTATTGTCAATTGCTCAATCATGTACGTTTCTAGAAATACAGCTAATTTATCGTGAGGAATTGGACGAGAAATAACGAACCCTTGAATATAATCACAACCTAATCGAGAGAGTTCTGAAAACTGCTCGGACGTTTCCGCTCCTTCTGCAACAATAGGAACAGACAAACCGTGTAACAATTGAGTTAATGAGCCTATGATCCTTTGCTGCATTTTATCTTTGTCAATATTATTTAATAATGAACGATCTAATTTTACTGTATTGTATGGGAATGCTGTTAAATAAGATAAAGATGAATACCCGGCACCAAAATCGTCAATAGCAATCTTGAAACCAGCGTTGGTTGCTTCTTCTACCCATTTTTTTGCCTGCGCAAAATTCGTAATTAAAGATGTTTCAGTAATTTCTAGTTCAACTCTAGCAGGTGAGACTTTGTATTGAGCCCCTAACCTTTTTAATACATCTAAAGCAGTATCATCTACCAACTGAGATGTGCTCAAATTAAGAGAAATCGAAATATCATGCTTACCTACGCTATCTAAATATTGAATTTCTTGCATAACGTTTTTCACTATCCATCTAAATAGCGTATTCATATTCTCGCTTTCTTCAAGCACATCAATAAATATAGGAGGGGGAATAAAGCCTAATTCTGGATGATCCCAACGGCATAAGGCTTCAAGCTTTACAACTTCCTTGGTTTGACTATCGACAATAGGTTGGTAAACAATAAATAGCTGATTGTCTTCAAGCGCAGTAATAAAGTCATTTTTGACTATAAAGCGTTGTTGGGTGGCATCACGCATTGACTGATTAAAAAACTCGTATCGATTTTTACCACCCTTTTTAGCTTGATACATCGCAATATCAGCGTACCTGAGCAATTCATCTGCGTCTATATTATTGTTACTATCTTGACTGATGATACCGATGCTTGTGCTAATAGATATACTGTTATCATAAATGTGAAACGGGGCAGCAAATAAATCTACAACCGACGAAGCCATTTTTTCCAAAGCCGATTCAGAGCCATAGTTGCGATAACAAATAACAAATTCATCTCCGCCAATCCGGTATACTTTTGTATTTTTATTTCTTACACCTTGTAACCTATAGCCAATTTTTTTGAGCATTATATCGCCAGCTTCATGGCCAAGATTATCGTTTATTGGTTTGAAGCCATCTAGATCAAGAAAGAATATTGCAACTTTCTCGGTGTTGCTGTCAAAGTTCATTGCTCCTAGATTTTCGACAAGCACTGATCGCGTGTATAGACCTGTAGTAGAATCAATAGTTGCTTGGCGAACAAGTTTCTTTTGGGAGTTTTGAAGTTCTGTCTCATAATTTTCTAGTAAATCTATTGTATGCCTGAATTCGTCTTCAAGTTCATTTAATTCATCATTTAAGATCGTATTTTTTGCAGCGCCCAAACGAAAGCGAGCCACGTCATATTCTTTCGTGCCAATTAGCGTGATGGCGCGTTTAAGTTTGTTAATACGTGATATTGGTATAATAGAAAATAGAATTAAGAAAAACAAAATACCAAATGTGAGCGTGCCGAATATTACAAGAACCTGTTGCTTTTGATTACTTTGCTCCGCTAATAAAGGGCTAATTTCTCGAATAAAAAGCAAATTCACATCGTCATTAATACCGTTTATAGTTTCAAACCAAATAAAATAATTCTTTTCATTAGTTGTAACTTGTAATCCGTAGTCCTCGAGTTTGTTAATTTCATTCTCAGTAAGCTCTACCTCGAATAGACCAGCATTATTTTCTGTACCAGTTATAACTTCAACTACGTATCGGCTTAACGTGTAATTTGTTGTTGATTTATCCTGGTTAGGGGAAATTATTCCAATATCACTGCCTACGACAGAATTTAGGAAGATAATGGAAGGAGCGATATCTGTTAAAATCGAAAAAGACCATCTTTCTCCGTTTACGTTTACAGGGATAGTTGCGCTTAATTCGCATAATAAATGACAAACAATGCCAGATTGTGGTCGCAAAGATTCTGCAGCCTGAATTTGCATTTGGTTCATTTCTGTATAGGGGAATGAACCAAACTCAATCACGTTATCTTCACCAAATTGGTTAAAAGACATAGATGAGAGTAAATAGCTTAACTGGATTCTTGGCCATAATTGTTTGAAAAACTGTTCCAACTCAGCAACTGTTTTTGAATTCAATTCGCTTAACATCACTACTTCCTCAGCAGATAATATTTGCTCTTGAAGATGTTGTTCAAATAAGAGTGTGGCTGAGTTTCGATGAGTATTCTTTATATTTTGGAATTTTTCATACAAACTTTGAGTTTGTTGGATAGTAACGAAGGTATAAGACGCGACAAGTGCGAAAATAGCAACAGCCAAGATCAATAAAAGCATTTTAGTTAAAAGGCTATTTAAATTAATCATTTAGTGTCTCAATACGACAATGATTAAATTGAATGTTGTCATTATGAAATGTAAAAACAAAATAATCCTTTTTTAAACGTGGTGTTTTGTATCTTAAACTAGAACACTTAATTACCTAGTTTATTAATAATGATATTGCTTAGATAAAAGTTTTATCGGCAAAGGGCAGGGGAAACTTGATGATTTTGTTCCTAATCCTTTAAAAATATAAGTTACTTAAATGTTTTTAAAAGCAAGTTCTTTAAGTTAGAAATATTAAATACTTATTATGCTTTATACAATGCTAGAAGCTCATTGATTGGCTTTCTAGATGACCCTTTGCAGTTAATGCTTCGAGCTACTTTTAACGTGACCAGTTTGTCGGCATTTTTATATAAGTTCTTCGTCAAAGGCAGAGCGTGGTTTGATATGATTGTAGTGACTCCTTTCATTTTGGCCTCTAGCGCACAATTCACAAGACGTTCGTGATCAAGTGCGGTAAATTGCATACCTGAATAGGCGGTAAAGCTAGATGTTGCGCTCACCGGAGAATAGGGAGGGTCACAATATATAATGTCACCAGATTTAGCCTTTTCAAATGCTACTGAAAAATCATCAGTAAGGAACTCTGCTGACTGCAATTTTAATGATAAGTGCTCGAGTTCTACCTTTGGGAAATAGGGCTTTTTATAACTACCGAATGGCACATTAAACCCACCTTTCAAATTATATCGACACAAACCGTTGTATCCAAATCTATTTAAATATAGAAAGAGCGCCGTGCGTTCTAATGAACTATCTAAAAGATTAAATTTTTCTCTTAAGGCGTAATAATTCTCTGCACAATTGTTATTATTGTTGAATAATTTTTGAGTCGACGTTATTAGTCCCTTAACATCCTTTTTTGCATAGAAAAATAGTGAGATAAGGTCAGGGTTACTGTCAACTAGAATATACTCGTCAAAATTGGAATTAAGAAATACTGATCCACCGCCAACAAAGGGTTCAATTAACTTATTGCTATGTTTTTTGGGAACAATCTTTAATATTTCGGGAACGAGTTTTCGTTTGCCTCCAGCCCATTTTAGTGGTGATTTTTGACTAATAATTAAGGGGGTTTTGTTTTGTTTTGTTGGCATTAATCTGACAGCATCATTCATCATTAGTGGCCATTGAAGCTGTATTAAGACATTTAGCGTTGGCTAATTTCTCGCTGGATTTGATTAATACTTTTTGCAAATGGTTGAGATTCCCTTATGTCGGTAGGTAATATTGATAAATTAGAAAGTGCGGCATCTATAGAATCGAAAGCTTGGTTGTAAACGATCACATACCAAGGACCACCATAACGCTTTGTTTCATATACCCATGTCGACGATTTTAAATTATTTGTTTCTAGATAGTTTTCTAACACCACAGGATTTTGAATTCCAGATAGTTGCAAAACAACGGTATCTGTAGGCATCGATAGTAGTTTAGTTTCATCAAACTGATAGTCAACATTAGTTTGCTTAGAATAATCAATATTTTGACTATTAAAGGGGCTAACCGGCGGCCTTGTATTTGATAACTCGTTTGTTAACTGTTCTACGCTAGTAATATCTGGGACGGCAAAGTCTACCAATGTTTTTGCTAATACCGCTTTACTGTCAGTTAATATCAGTTGTTCAGAGTTATTGTTCACAACCTTTACGTCTTTTATCTGCAGCCCATTTAAGTTAGCAATAGAATTTTTACGTTCTTTGAATAAATTTGTTTTGTTATTTAACGTTAAAGTAGTTTTGTCAATGTATTGATATGGACTGCTCTGCGCTGCTAGAAATGTAAATGAGTTCGGCTCACTTTGAGTTTTATCCTTTTCAGCGCCCCTTTTAGACACATTAAATATATTACTTTGAAGATTGTTTTTAGCAAATATAGTTAGCGAGTGATTACTTACTTGGATTTGCTCCTGCGTTAATACGTTAACATTTGACACTTCGGATTGGCTATCTTCCAAAACAGAATGGGAATCTGTGAGGTCAGCGGAATCATCAATATAGATTGAAGACATTAATGAGATAAATACGGCTATAAATACGATTGAAATAGAGGCTAAAAACCACTTATTAGCAACTACAGGTTGATTGTTCATACTTAACCATGAACGCTTGTCGGCCATTAATGACTCAAGCGCATTAACGTCAAAGCCAACAGGATCGATTTCTTTGGATGACAATATAATGGGTGTGACCACATCATTTGAAGGCAAGATGTTGTAAGTTTTTTTGGCCCAAAGTGGATGACCAAATAGAATAATATTGATATGTAAGTTAACGTTTGCCAACCTCATGGTCACAATCCAGTCCCATAACTCTTCAATAAAACTATTTTCAATACACTCTGATTGCGTGATACAAATTAGATATGGTCCCTGAGATGGGTCAAGAATATATTCGTTGGAAAGCAAAGATTTTAATGGTTTTGAATAATCAAAATCTTCTGCACCTATAAGCTGTTTAGCTATTGAAGATCGATAATCTTGTATAATACCTTTAGGATGCGCCTTAAAGAAAGATATCTCAGTATCTTCTTGTTGATGTGCCATAAAGTCTGATAATGCTTTATGTTGATCAGCAACCGTGTCCCCACTCACAAAAACGAGTTGTGAGGAATATTTCACCAAATGGCTAAGTCTTTCGTGAAATTGAGACACTTTCTGCACGGATTTTCCCTATTCAAAGGATTTGCTAATTTAACAATAAATCTAATTCTTCTTTGGTAACATTTCCAACGACTTCAGCTTTGCCTATATTGATAGGTAAAATGAATCGCATAGTACCGCTGACAACTTTTTTGTCTCTTTGCATATGATTGACATATTGCGCTGAAGACATGTTTGCAGGACCAGTAACGGGTAAATCGAATAATTCGAATAATTGTACTACCCGTCGTAAATCTGACGCTGTAAATTGATTACGCATTTCTGCTAACTTGCAAGCAAGCACCGTGCCAGCTGCTACAGCTTCACCATGTAGCCATTTTCCATAACCCATTTCTGCTTCTATTGCGTGTCCAAAGGTATGTCCTAAATTTAATAACGCTCGTATGCCATGCTCTTTTTCATCTTGATTGACAATATCAGCTTTAATTTCACAGCACTTAGCAATCATATAGCTTAAACTTTCAGGGTCTTGATTAAAGATAGCGTCTCTGTTGGTTTCAATCCATTCAAAGAATCCAACATCATAAATAATGCCGTATTTGATCACTTCAGCCATACCAGCCGCAAATTCACTTTTCGGTAATGTGCTTAATGTTTGTGGGTCAATTATAACTGCTTTGGGCTGATAGAATGCACCAATCATATTTTTGCCGAGAGGGTGGTTTACAGCAGTTTTTCCGCCTACAGATGAATCTACTTGTGATAATAGGGTAGTTGGAACCTGTATGAAGTCGACACCCCGTTGATAACATGCTGCTACAAAACCGGTTAGGTCACCAATGACACCGCCGCCTAACGCAATAATGCACGCATCTCTTGATACTCTTGCCGCTAATAGTTCGCTCATGACGAACTCGAAACTTGCCAATGTTTTTTTGTCTTCCCCATCTGGTAGGATAATTTCAATGGTGTGTTTACCATTATTTTCTAAAAGGGTTTTTAATGAGTCTAAGTAGAGTGGCGCAACAACATCATTTGTAATAATTATAATGTGTTTCCCTTTAACAGCTGACAATAAAAAACCGGCATCACTCAGACTGCCGGCTTCAACTGTTATTGGGTAACTGCGCTCACCAAGGTCAACTTTAAGGCTTGGCATAGCAATTCTCCTAAATTTTAAAGTCCTATCTTATTAATAATTTGATTAGCGACCGCTCGAGCACTCTGATCATCAGTTTCAATCACATAATCAGCTACTTCTTCGTATAAAGGATTGCGGGATTCTGCAAGTGCTCTTAATACTTGCTCCGGATCGCCAGATTGTAATAATGGGCGGCGTTTATCACGTTGTGTACGCGCAACCTGTTTATCTATAGTAGTTTGCAAATAAACCACAATTCCTCGTGCGGAAAGACGATTTCTCACACCTTTAGATACAATTGACCCACCGCCAGTAGCTAACACAATACCTTGTTTGTCAGTTAGATCGTGGATGACGTTCTCTTCTCTTACTCGAAAACCGTCCTCGCCTTCGAGGTCAAAAATCCACGCAATATCAGCACCGGTTCTTCTTTCAATTTCTTGGTCGGAGTCGTAAAAATCAAGATGAAGTTCGTCAGCAAGGTGTCGACCAATAGTACTTTTCCCAGCGCCCATTGGGCCTACAAGGAATACGTTACGTTTCTCTGCCATATTTGTTTACATCACATCTACATGAAAATGAAGTTGGTGCAGTTGCAATAGAGTTATCACCAACAATTACCATAATAGCCTTTGCTATTATGAGCGTTTTATTCCTCGCGCAAAATTCGAGACGCGGGATTATCTCAATTAAGTTGAGGTATTTGCAAGCGCTGTTAGCAAATACATTCGAAAACATAAAAAAATGGCGCTATTAGCGCCATTTTTTACATCAATTGTTGATTTAAACGTAATTATTTAATTTCAGTTCTATCCAGCCGTAATAATTTTGGGAGTAACGAAAATCAATAGTTCTCGTTTTTCTTCAACTTGACCAGTAGTACTAAATAAACGACCTAATACTGGGATGTCACCTAGTACAGGTACCTTTGATTCATCATTTGTACTTATTTGTTGGAATATACCACCTAACACAATTGTTTCTCCATTTTCGACCAGTACTTGAGTGCTTATTTCTTGTGTATCAATAGCAACTGCAGGACCGGTAGATGTTGAAACAGTCTCGCCTCTTGTGTCTTGTGTTACAACCAAATTAAGAATAATGCGGTTGTCAGGTGTTATATGTGGGGTCACTCGTAAACTTAATACTGCTTTTTTAAACTCAACTGAGGTTGCACCACTTGATGTTGCTTGAACAAAAGGAATTTCTGTTCCTTGTTCTATGTATGCTTCTTGTTGATTCGCCACAGTAATTCTTGGGCTTGCGATTATTTCACCCTGGTTTTCAGATTCAAGCGCACTTAATTCTAAGTCCAGGATGTTACCATCCATTAAACTGGCAATTTGAAAGCCTATTCTACCAGCAGCGTTTGCAACGGGTAAGTTAACATTAAGTCTATCAGTAATTTCTGATGGTACTTGGCCTTGATTGGTCAAATCTGCTCCAGCTAGTCCACCTGACACTGCTCCGTCGCCAGAATTAGCGGTGAATCCCCAACGAACACCTAGTTGTTCACCGGCATTCTCGCGCACTGTGACCATTCTAGATTCAATCAGAACCTGTTTTACTGGTATATCCAATGCTTTGATAATTTTCTGTGCTTCATCTATAGATTCTTGTGTGTCGCGTATCAATAACGTATTGGTTCTTTCATCGACACTCACGGTGCCTCTGCCAGAGAGAATGCCACCATTATTAGATTGCAGAATCGTTGATAATTCTGATGCTCTAGCATAATTTATTGCGATATTTGCTGATTTTAGCTCGCTTAGTTTCTGAACTTGTTGCTTTGATTGCAATGCAGCGGTTTCTCTTGCTGTTAATTCTTCACTAGGTGCAACAAGCAAAATGTTGCCTTCTAAACGCTTATCTAAGCCACGGATTTTTAAAATCATATCTAACGCTTGATCCCAAGGCACGCCGCTTAGGCTAATCGTAACATTACCATTTACGGTATCAGTGGTAACTAAGTTAAAACCATTTACTTGTGCAATAATTTGCAACACTTGTCTTACTGGCACATCTTGGAAGTCTAGGCTAATTGGCTTGCCAGAATATATCTGACCACGCGCTTCTTCAACATCTTTTTCGGTTAATGGAGAAAGAGCAAACTGAACTTGATTTTGATTTTCAGTTTTCGAGATTTTTACGTTACCGTTAAATCTCACTTCTAATCTGGCGCGATTACCATTTTCAAATGTTTCTAATTCATTGACGCTTGTGCCAAATTGGCCAACATCAACTTGCACATATGCAGCGTCGTGAAGTGTTGTTTCTTCAAATGTAATATTGACCAATCCTTGCGCTTCAATAAAAGAGTATTGAGGTATATCGCCTTGAAAATTTACAAGTATGTTTGCAACATCACCGGTACGTTTGAAGTCTATATCCGTTATTCTACTGAAATTTGCTTCTAGTTCGTCACCAACAGGGTCAATATAATCTAATAGAGTAGGTTTAGCACTTTGATTGCTAATACTTGCTTTCTCTGCTTGTTTCGGTGCCGGTCTATTGGTCGTTACGGGCATTGGACTAGCAGTGATTTCAGGCTCTACCTTATTAACATTAATATCGGGCATAGGAGCAGGACTTGGCTCTACTACAGTGGTTACAGTAATGGCTTGAGCAGATTCAATTTCACTACTTGAGAACACCGTTTGAGGAGCCGCTCTTTCTTCCTCAAATATTTCCGTATCACTTTCATCTATGATAGGCGATTCTGTAGGCGCGCTGTCTGCCATCACAAGTTTTTCACTAAAAGTCGCGTTAGTTGTTACGACTTCGTCGTTTTTCTTTGCTAGCGCCGCTGATACCGGCTGCTCATTTAACATTACAACTTGAGATGTTGCTGGTTGCAGACGTTTGGGGGCTAACATATCGTAAAGTTCTTGACCTATTGCAACATTAGAATAGGTTAGATACAAGGCGCATGCAGTTAGCGTTAATCTAACTTTTTGCTTGCGATTAATTGATAACATATACTTCTTAGACATTGTCATTTTCCCCTACCATTGACGCCATTGTTAAGGTCGCTTGTTTGGTTTTCCAGCACCCTGCGCCATCTGGCAGCATTTCTTTGATAATAATTTGTGTGTCGGTAATTTGTGTTACTTGGCCATGGAAAAGACCTAAATAACTGCCAATAGTAATTTTATGTAAACTACCATCGTTTGCTTTAACCAACGCGTACTGTCTGCCAGCATTAGTAAATACTCCAGCCATTTGTAGGCCGTCTATACCGAAACTTTCAAGAGGTTGTTTGCGCCTATTGTGATTAGGCTGTTCACAATTCGGTGTATCTGAAGCCTGCGCCACAACTGACTCTCTGTTGGATCGCAAAAACGGACTTCTAAATTCACTAGCGTTGTAACTTACGCTCGGTAGTTCTTTAAATTCGGGATACTCTTCAATATTTACTTTCGTATTGGCGCGAACTTTATTTGTGTAATCGATAAGATCGTCAATATTGGCACCACATCCAGACAAACCTATCAAGCACCCTAGTGATACAACTAGCTTTTTCATTCTTGCTGTACTCCTGTTGTTTCTGCTCTATAAGTTTTTGCCTGCATTCGCATCGTTAACTCACCTTGTTTCACCTTAATATCGAAATCATGTAAGGTAACGATTCTTGGTAAATTTGCGACTTTCGATGAAAATTCCCCAAATTCATGATATGAACCTGATACTTCTATTTGTATCGGCAGTTCTGTGTAAAACTCTTTAGGAATTTCTTGTTGCCAGTTCAAAAGTTTGAAAGAAAGGCCTGCATCTGTTCCCACATAAGTGACATCGTCAAGTAAACCAGGCGTTTCATTACTTGTAGGTAATGATTTAAGCATCGATGAGAAATCGTTCCGCATGCGCTCTAATTGCTCTTCGTACGCACTTAAGTTAACAGCGACTCGATATTTTGCTTCAAATGTTTGACGTAGTTCGATTTCGTCTTCTTGCGCTTTTTCTAATAATGGTAATTTGCTAGAAATAATTGCGTAATAGCAAATACCTGCCACAACCGCAGCGCACACTGCCCCAACCAATATTTTTATTTCTTTAGGCCAAATTGCGACTTGTTCGAAATCGAGTTCGTTAACTTCTTTTAATTTGTTAAAATCAAAACTCATATTATTTACTCCCTTCTAGCGTGGCTGACTGAGCACCCAAAGGGCCATATTTAGGAGATATGGAGAAGGTAAGTTCAAAATCACTAACTGCATTAACACCGCTTCTATCTGCTTTTATTGAAGACAGAACGGGGTTGATGAACACTTCTGAAGTTTCAAGTGAGCGCATAAATGAAGATAGTCTGTTGTTTGACTCACTTACACCCGTTATACGGAGTTGATTGTCAGTTCTGACCATGTCAGTAAAAGATATTCCACCAGGTACAATTCGGGCCAATTCGTCAAACACTATAGGGGTAAGGTTTCGACTCACTTGCAATTGTTCAATTAATGCCATACGAATACTTATTTCGTCCTTCGCAGCAGTAATTTCTTTAATTTGTTTAATTTCTCTATCAAGTACTTCAATTTGTTGTTTCAGGTAGTTATTTCTAGAGTTTTGATTTCGCACCTGTTGATCAAATACTTGTCCAGCTATCCAAAACAGAACAAACACACCAGCAGAGATTGCTGCTAAGGAAATTAAATAATGCTTTTTCTGAGTCTGTCGTAGCTCTTCCCGCCAAGGAAGTAGGTTTATTTTTGCCATGATGCAAGCTTCCTCGTCGCCAGACCCACCGCAATAGTCAATTGAGGCGCGATAGCTGTCAGTTTTTCAACATTCACTTTTTCGCTTATTTCCATTTGTTCAAATGGATTGAATACTTCGACTTTCATAGATAATTCTTTGTCTAGTTCTTCTTGCGAATTAGGCAAACTTGCCAATCCACCGGTTATGTATAGTTTGCTGGGCATGGCTTTATGTGTGGTAGCTGCATACATTTGTAGAGCACGTTGTATTTGTTGTTGTAAGCTCGCTAAAAATCCTGGGAGCGTTTCAGTAAACCAATCATCCGGCGCAATATTGTTTGCAATCTGCTGTTCAACTTCTTGTAATTCCACTCCGTAAATTAAAGATAAGTCTTGGTTTAACTTGTTTAGACCAAAGCCATGTTCTTTTGTATAAATTACTGCAGAATTTTGAACAACCGTCAATTGTAGAAGTGACGCGCCTATGTTCACACAACAAACTATTTCTTCTTCTTCAACGGAATCATCCATGTAATGGATAAATGCCTCACTTAGTGCATTCGATTCTATGTCTATTATTTTAGGCTCAAGTGAAACTTCTCGCACGGCTGTAATTCGGCTATCAACTAAGTCTTTGTGAGCAGCACTCAATAAAACTTCTACTTTACCAATATGTGTTTCGCTTGGACGTAACGCTTCAAAATCTAAATAGACCTCGGACAACGGGTAAGGTATGAGGCTGTCGGCTTCAAGCTCTATTTGTGTTTCAAGTTCGAAATCTGATTGGTCGGGTTCCATATATACCAACTTACTGATTACAGAGGACCCTGAAACCGCTAGGGCGCAGTGTTTATTTTTATCTTTAAGTGCTAACTTAACCTTTTTCAACGCTTTATTTAACGCATCAAAATCTTTTATTTCGCGTTCAGCAAACGCATTACCTGTGATTTGTTCACAAGCATAAGAAATTAGCCTAGTTTCTGATTCAGATATTTCAAGGCTTACTGCCTTGACAAATTTGGTACCTATATCTAAACCAATAATTGTTTTGGCTTTTTTCGAAAAAAGCGACTTCATATCGTGGTAGCCTAGTTTGGTTTACAGTATCATATGGTGCAAATGATACTTTTAAAATTTATTTCGTCTGTATTGGTTAACGACACATACGTATAAAAATTGAGTGTTTTTAAATAAATAATTTGAGCAAAATACAACTTGTGAAGTTTTTAAAAAAGTTATTCCTATTTTCAATTTTAGTCTTAATTTTCGGCGCCTCAAGTGTCGCGGGGCTGTATTTTTATTTTAAAGATGACCTACCTAGTGTTGAGGTTTTACGTGACGTAGAACTTCAAACACCTATGCGAATATATACCAAAGACGGCAAACTTATTTCTCAATATGGCGTCAAAAGAAGAATACCCGTCTCCCTTGACGACGTCCCTGATACTTTAATTAAAGCATTAATTGCAACAGAAGACAGTCGATTTTACGATCACTACGGCGTTGATCCAATTGGCGTTATGAGGGCATTTGTTAACCTAGTGACTACTGGCGAAAAGGGGCAAGGAGCTAGTACCCTAACTATGCAGCTTGCGAGAGGATTCTTTGGGCTAACAAGAAAAAAAGAATACACAAGAAAGATTAAAGAAGTGTTTATTGCATTAAAAATGGAACAAACACTCACCAAAGATGAAATATTAGAATTATATTTGAATAAAGTCGAATTGGGTCACAGAGCATTTGGGGTAGGTGCAGCCGCTCAGGTTTATTATGGTAAAGACTTAAATGAACTCAACTTGGCACAATTGGCTACCATAGCAGGTATTCCGCAAAGACCCTCAGTACTGAATCCTATTACTCGCCCTGATTTGTCCAAAGAAAGACGACGTATTGTTTTATTGAGAATGTTAGACGAAGGATATATCACTCGTGAAGAATTTGGTGAGGCAGCAAATGCACCAGTGACAGCGAAAAAACATGGAGCAGAGATTGATTTTGATGCCCCGTATATTGCTGATTTAGCTTACAACGAAATGATTGAGATTTATGGTAAAGAAATAGCTGAAACAAGCGGTTTCAAGGTCTACACAACTGCCTTGTCCAAATATCAACAAGCCGCTCAATTTGCTGTCACTCAAAATTTGCATGATTATGATGAGCGCCATGGTTATAGAGGCCCAATTGACCGGTTATGGACGCCTCTTACTCCAGAGGCCATAAATTCTCTCGGTTATAGCTTACCTCTTGATGAAGCCGATACTCAATCTATCATACAACAACAAGGTCTTTTTTCACGACCAAAGTGGGAAGTCATTGCCCAAACTTTAGATAATATTGAAATAATTGGTAATTTAGTACCAGCGGTGGTTTTGCAAGTTGCAGAGCGAAGTGCACAAGTAAAATTGTATAATGAAGATGAAATAACACTTAAATGGGAAGGTTTGGATTGGGCTAGACCTTATATAGACGACCAAACGCAAGGAGCAGAGCCTGATATCGCGTCTGACGTACTACAAGAGGGCGAAATTATATATGTGCGCAAGCGTCCACAAGACGATACATGGCAAATATCCCAATTCCCTGATGCATCGAGTGCGTTTGTTGCGTTAAATCCTTTCGATGGTGCTATTGAAGCGTTAGTTGGTGGGTATAGTTTTTATCATTCTCAATTCAACCGCGCGACACAAGCTAAAAGACAAGTGGGGTCGAATATAAAACCTTTTGTTTATGCTGCAGCATTAGATAATGGATATACTATTGCTAGTGTCATTAACGATGCACCAATAAACCAGTGGGATGCTTCATCTGGCGTTGCCTGGCGTCCGCAAAACTCTCCAGCCGTATATGATGGGCCCATTCGAATGCGGGTTGCGTTAGGCCGATCTAAAAACGTAGTGTCTGTTAGGTTACTAAGAGGAGTAGGCTTAGCTGAAACTAAAAACTATATTGAACGGTTTGGTTTTGAACGCCCAGAGATCCCATTTGATGAAACACTCAGTTTAGGCTCAGGTGCGCACACACCGTTAGAGGTCGCGACCGCTATTGCTGTTATTTCTAATGGTGGATTTTTAGTTCAGCCTTATTTAATTGACCGTATTGAAAATAGCGCAGGTGAAGTCGTCTGGCAGAGTGAGCCTCAATATGCGTGTGAGCCTTGTGATGGTTTTGATAAATACGGTGAAAAAGTATCAGACAACGTTTCTGATACTTCGGAATTAGACTTAGAAGCGCTATTGGCAGAACAACTGGCCAATAATGATAATATAAACTCCACTGATGCAGAAAATGCACCCATTCTAAACTCTGCATCAAGAGTCATTACCGAACAAACCGCTTTTTTAGTCTCTGAAATGCTTAGCACAGCTGTCAGAGCGAATGGTAACTGGAATAGCGGCACTTATTGGTTGGGAACTGGATGGCGAGCAAGAAATATCCTACAGCGAACAGATATAGGCGGCAAAACAGGCACAACCAATGACTCTAGAGATACTTGGTTTTCAGGTTTTGCACCAGGCTTGGTTGCGACTTCATGGGTAGGATTTGATGACAATGTACGTCAACTTGGTCGCGTTACGCGCAATCAAAACTTAGTGAATAAAAATCCTGAAAAATTTAATTGGATAGGTAATGCGTTGATTGGATCTGAAGACGGTGCAAAAGCTGCTCAACCTGCTTGGATTAGATTTATGGAATTAGCCCTTGCTGGAGTTGAACAAGGTACAAAGGCGATCCCAGAGGGTATTATTAGGGTAAGAATAGATAGAAAAACAGGTTTATTGACAAGACAAACAGACGCTAGCTCAATGTTTGAATACTTTGTGAAAGGTACTGAGCCAACTACATATGTGTCTGACGATGATTTTGGGTTGCCAGTAGAAGAAAAACAGGATGCGCCAGATTTAGAAGACCTGTTCTGAGCGCTCTTAATTAGCCTAAAAGCTGTTAGAGATAAATTAAATTTAAAGTTTGCAATATCATACAACAAGGCCATATATGTCAGTTAGTGATGCTCAAAAATTTTTATATACACATTATTCAGGTCCCGCATTATTAGAAACACCGCTTTTAAATAAAGGTAGTGCGTTTACTGAGCGAGAACGAAAGTCTTTTAATTTACTAGGCTTGGTTCCGCCTCGATACGAATCTATCGACGAACAAGTTGAACGAGCTTATATGCAGTACAAAAGTTTTGTTAGCCCTTTGAATAAACATATATTCTTAAGGGCGATACAAGACAATAACGAAACGCTATTTTATAGACTCCTACAAACTCATATTGAAGAAATGATGCCCATTATTTATACCCCAACTGTGGGTGAGGCATGTGAACGATTTTCTGATATATACCGATCATCTAGAGGTTTGTTCATCAGTTACGATGAACGACACATGATGGATGACATATTGCGTAATGCGACAAAACGCAAAGTAAAGGTTGTGGTGGTTACCGATGGCGAGCGTATTTTAGGTTTAGGTGACCAAGGTATTGGCGGTATGGGTATACCTATTGGTAAGCTATCTTTATACACCGCTTGTGGCGGCATAAGCCCTGCTTATACTTTGCCGGTAATGTTAGACGTAGGAACCAATAATCAGAAGCTGTTAGACGATCCTATGTATATGGGAGCGCGTCATCCAAGGATTTCACAAACCCAATATGACGAATTTCTAGATATGTTTATTAAGGGTATAAAAGAGCGTTGGCCAGAAGCCATGATTCAATTTGAAGATTTTGCTCAACCCAATGCTATGCCTCTATTACAAAAATATCGAGATCAGGTTTGTTGTTTTAATGATGATATTCAAGGTACCGCAGCCGTAACCTTAGGTACAATTTTAGCGGCGTGTAAATCTCGTAAACAAAAATTATCTGACATGAACGTTGTATTTGTGGGTGCTGGCTCGGCTGGGTGTGGTATTGCTGAGATGCTAATACAGCAAATGATTTTTGAAGGCTTTGAAGAGGCAGTCGCTAGAACGAAAGTGTATATGGTTGACCGTTTTGGCTTAATAACAACTGGGATGGAAGGGTTACGTGATTTCCAATTAAAGCTAGCTCAAAGCCCTGAACATATTACTGATTGGGAATATTCTGGTGACTATCCAAACTTGCTTGATGTGGTGTCTGCAGTTAAGCCAGATATTTTAATTGGTGTATCAGGACAACCAGGGTTATTCACTGAGCAAGTTATCAAAACCATGTCTGACAATTGTGACGTGCCCATTATCTTTCCGTTAAGTAATCCGTCTCGACAAGTGGAAGCTCGACCAGAACAGGTCATTGAATGGACAGATGGAAATTTAGTCATTGCGACAGGCTCACCTTTTAATCCTGTAATTTACAAAGATAAAACCTATCCTATTGCGCAATGCAACAATAGTTATATCTTTCCAGGTATTGGGTTAGGCGTATTAGCTAGTAAGGCTAGGATTATTAGTGATGAAATGCTAATGGCGGCAAGTAATGCATTGGCAGAAGCTTCACCATTAGCAAATGGTGAATCAGAGTATTTATTACCCAGGCTAACGCAAATAAGTGAACTTTCAAAAGATATAGCTTTTGCGGTTGCCAAAGTCGCAATGAAGCAAGGTTTAGCGCTGCCAATAACTGATGAGTTACTGCAAGAAAGGATAGCTACCAATTTCTGGGAAGCAAAATATCGACCCTATAAACGGGTTAGTTACTAAAATAATAAGAATCATTAGGACGCTATTTACATGAAACGAATACTGATATCCGCATTACTTGCATTTGGGCTGACGACACACTCAAATGCTCAAGAAGACAGCCAAGACTTAAAAAGTTTAGTTGAAGTTGCCACGGATTTAAGAGAAAAAGCAAGTAAAAGCGATTTGTCGTACGAGTTACTAAGTTCTTTAACGACAGAAGTGGGTGCAAGGCACCCAGGTACACCAGGAGAAGCCGCAGGTATTGAATGGGCCATGCGAGAACTTAAAAAATTGGGCTTTGATAAAGTATACAAAGAGCAGTTTTCTATGAAGGGTTGGATTAGAAAAACTGAAACAGCCAAAGTACTTTCTCCGTCTGAGCAAAACCTAGTGGTAACAGCGCTTGGTTATTCAACGTCTACTTCCAAGCAGGGATTAACTGCTGATGTAGTCATGTTTGAAAGTTACGAGGCTTTACAAGAGGCTGAGGATGATAGCTTAGGTGGGCAAATTGTTTTTATCAACAAGCGAATGAACAAAGCAAGGGATGGGTCTGGTTATGGTCCCGCCGTAATTGCCCGAGGAAGAGGTGCTTCGTTAGCTGCGAAAAAAGGGGCTAGCGGCATTGTTATCAGAAGTATCGGTACCAGTGGAAACCGATTCGCTCACACTGGCAATATGAATTATGACTCCGATGTGAAAAAGATACCTGCCGCGGCCCTATCGGCGCCCGATGCAGATCAGTTAGAACGTCTTTTTGCTGCTGGTCATGATGTAACCATTAATCTAAATTTACAAACACAAGATTTAGGCGATACCAAAAGTTACAACGTCATTGCTGAGGTAACAGGTCGTGAAAAGCCAAACGAAGTAGTTATAATTGGTGGGCACTTAGATAGTTGGGATTTAGGTACTGGTGCATTGGATGATGGTGCGGGTGTTGCTTTAACCATGGCCGCTGCGCATTTAATTCAACAACATTTAGATGAACCCCCAAGACGTACAATTAGAGTAATTTTATGGGGTGCTGAAGAAGTGGGATTAATTGGTGCTAAAGCTTATGCAGAGCGCCATGAAGATGAATTAAATAATTTTATTATTGGGTCTGAATCAGATTTTGGTGCGGGTCCTATATATGGGTTACAAACTAGTGTGGGTGAACAAGCTAGGCCAATTATTGATGCTATGGCAGAAGTATTAGGTCCGTTGAATATTGTCAGGTATCCCGGAGAAACAAGCGGTGGTCCGGATATGATACCACTGTCTCAACGCGGAGTGCCTGCTTTGCGATTATTGCAAGATGGTACCGACTATTTTGATTATCACCACACTCCAAACGATACATTTGATAAAGTTAAACCAGAAAATATGCAGCAAAATTTAGCTGCTTGGACCGTATTTGCATATATGGCGGCAGAGTGGCCGGGGTACTTCCGATAGTGTTTCTGTTGTGTTCAAATTATGATGGGCTTTGTATCTAAAGTAGGGAATAATTTAAATATTATACAGCGAAGATCAACAGACCCTAAGAATGAGCGATTAAATGAAAAAAATAAAAAATGAAGCTGAGCTATTAAAAAAAGCAATTGAAGTGGCAGAAAAATATGCTAAAGGTAGGGGTTATCAAGGTTTTTCAACTAATACTTCTGCAAAACATAAAGTAGAAAGTTTGTATAGACTATTGGTCAACGATAAGTTAATTACGCCTTTGCCTGAGAATAAAGAAGATCTAGCAAGTTTGAAAAGACGTTTAGTCATGTGGATTAGTAACCAATTACCGGCTGATCATAAATTATTAAAATAAACATAGTGTAATCCTTTATTGGGTAAGCATGTTCATTGTATTTAACAAAAATAATATGACATAAAAAATGCTAGCGATTGCTAGCATTTTTCATTTTTGGATATCTATTACAGCCCAGTACCATTGAGTAATATATGCACGCCAATACTGGCCACATAACCAAGTGCAATTACTGGAGTCCATTTAAGATGCGCCATAAAGGTATATTTACCTCTTGCTGCACCTAATAAAGCCACACCTGCTGCAGAGCCTATGGCTAGCATACTTCCGCCTACGCCAGCAGTTAGTGTGACCAATTGCCATTGTTCAAGCGGCATGACTGGATCCATGGTTAATACAGCAAACATCACTGGAATGTTATCTACAATGGCAGATAATACACCCACCAAGCTATTAGCCCAAACAGGCCCTAAGTCGTTATACATTAGCTCTGATATGATTGCCATGTAACCAAATTGACTTAAACCTGCTACGCATAAAATAACGCCATAGAAAAATAGCAATGTGTCCCACTCTGCGCGAGCAACCTTATCCATAACATCAAATTCTTTTACTTCTGCCCGTTGGTTTGTCATGTCTTCAAACATTTCGACAGCACCAATATTGTTACCATTTTCATCTCTAATTGGCGTAGCGCTAAACATTAAATAAGCGCCTAATTTGTCAAAATAATTTGCAGCATCATAGGATTTTTCATCAAGAGGATTATCTCTATATTGACCTCTGTAATGTTGACGTACACCGGTTTCTGATTTGTCATCTAAAACAACATCAGCAAGCGTTGGTCGTTCTTTTTTGTAGAAAGCTTTCCACTGATCTGATTTGCCAATCATATCAGTGGCTTTGATACCAGTTAGGTCTTCAAGCGCAGTATTCCAGTGAGTCACTTTATGGTTATTGTCAATAATAAAGGCAGGATAGGGCTGATCATTGATATGGTCACCTATTTTTTCACCGTAACTTTCGAGTACTTTCAATGGATTATTATGTGAATCATTTCTGCCACCGAAAATAGAATCAGCCGCAATTGTTCGTCCTTCTTGTTTCTTTAGGTAAAAAGAATAAAGACCAAGATACCCCAAACCGAACATCATGCCGGTAGCGGGTGGAAGGTGGAGTGCTGTATGGAATGTAACTGCTGTGGCAATTGTTGCTAAGAAAAGACCAATCATAATTTCAGCGCCACGTTTCATAGTAACCGTCTCGTCAGACGCTTCAGGTGAACCTTTAGGAAGAGCGAAACTCATAATAATGGCGGGGACTAACCAGTTGACTACAGATGGAATAAATATTGGCATAAATTCTAAAAATTCTACTTTACCTTTTTGCCACACCATAAGTGTTGTAATGTCACCAAATGGAGAGAATGCACCGCCAGCGTTCGCTGCTATTATGACGTTGATACACGCCATTGATACAAATTTAAGGTCTTTACCACCAACAGCCATTACCACCGCACCCATCAAAAGAGCGGTCGTTAAGTTATCTGCAATAGGCGAAATGAAGAAAGCTAATACACCCGTAATCCAAAACACCTTTTTTAAAGAATAACCACGCGAAACTAAGAAGGCTCGTAAGGCCTGAAAAACATTTCGCTCTTCAAGTGCGTTTATGTAAGTCATGGCAACTAAAAGAAACAAGAATAATTCTGCATACTCAATAATGGCATGTTTTATTGCATCGTGAGCATAATCTGACATACCGATATCTTTAAATGCTAATGCAACCAAAATCCAAATTACTCCAGCAGCAAAAAGTACCGGTTTACTTTTCAGTAAGTGAATCTCTTCTTCTAGTGGTACCAGTGAATAAGCCAATACAAAAATAGCGACTGCTGCATAACCATAAAACGTTGCGCTAAGGTCAGGTATTACAATATCGGTTGATGCAAAAGAGCTAAATGGAAGTAATATTAAAGTGGCAATCGTTAACAGTAAGCGAACGCTAATGTTGCTGCTAAAGGATTGAAGAATAGGCTTATTCATATCTTTATCCAATTAAAGGTAGTGTGTGTGAAAGTTGCAACTGAAACTATCACTGCATTGTAATGTGAGCAATTACACCTTGGGGGGAGGTCTTATATTTTCACTATTGATATTGAAAATAATGCTAAGGATTTCAGCTTAATTGTCTAAAAATCTGCTGAACGAGTGAAGTTTTTTGATAACATCGATTGCCAGATTAGTGGGAGCGAAACAGTTAAAGGGATTATAGAGACAGCATAAACACTTTTGAATTCCGATTGGTGTTGTATTGGTCTCGTTTTGAAACAGGAAGGTCATCAATCGTTTTTTCTATAAAACCTTGTTCTAAGAACCAATGACTTGAAACCGTCGTTAAAACAAATAATCGTTCAATATCTGACTCTTGAGCTTTTTCGCGTAAAGCTTTTATTAAACGTTCGCCTCTATTTTGACCTCTATAGTCACGATGAATGGCAACACAAGCTATTTCTGCTAAATCAGTTTCTTCATAAAAATACAAAGCGGCGCAGGCTAGTATCATATTATCCCGCTCAATGACCACATATTGCTCTATCTCGTTTTCTAAGCGCTCTCTACCTCTGGTCAATAGCACACCGCTTTCTTCTAGTGGTTTGATTAACTTTAATATTCCGCCAACATCATCAATATTCGCGGTTCTTAATCTTTCGTAATGAGTTTGCATAACCAAACTACCGCAACCATCCCTAGTAAATAGTTCTTTTAAGATCGCGCCGTCGTGGTCATAACAAACACTATGTGCGCGTTCAATACCTGCTTCTACTGTGTCTATCATAGCGTTCAAACATGTTTGCTCAATGCTAACTTCCGTTTCGACCAATAAAGCTTTTAATCGGTCAAGTTCTATTGTTCTTATAAGTTTATCACCAGAACGAATACCTTCATATTCTGATAATGCAATGAGCTTGTTTGCTTTTAATGCTATTGCAGCTTGCGTGGCTACATCTTCATGAGACAAATTAAACACTTCACCGGTGGGTGAATAGCCCATTGGTGACAACAACACAATAGAGCCGTCGTCTAATTGATCTTGAATGCCCTCAACATCGATTCTTCGCACGCTACCTGTATGTTCAAAGTCGATACCATTTCTCACCCCAATAGGTTTTGCGATGACTAGGTTACCAGAGCACACTCTAATTCTAGCTCCGTGCATTGGGGAATTAGGCAGTCCTAGTGTGAGTAGTGCTTCAATCTGGCTTCTCAGTGAGCCCGCAGCATCTTTTACGCATTCTAGAGTCGGTTTATTGGTGATCCTGACACCATCAACGAATTGTGCTTGGATAGCTCTTAATCCTAAACGCTCGTCAATTTGCGGGCGGGCACCATGCACAATGATTATTTTCACACCTAAACTGTGCAGTAACGCGATATCTTGTATCAGTTTTTCAAAGTTCTCACTTAAAACAGCTTCTCCACCAAACATAATGACAAAAGTTTTACCTCTATGCGCGTTCATGTATGGAGCAGAGTTTCTAAATAGTCTAACGCTGTCTTCGTGAGAAAGTGTCATTTAATATTATCCCAGTTTTCAAGCTCCAAGTATAAGGCTTGGGTAACGGTTTGTTTGCTTGTACCGCCTAACTGATTACGCTTATTTAATACCGCTTCAAGTTGCAACCAATCGTATATATCTGATTCTATGCTGCTATGGATGTTTTTAAGATCATCAATACTCATATCTTCAAGCGCTTGACCTTTAGCAATTGCAGCAACCACTGCTTGACCTGATAAATCGTGAGCAGTCCTAAATGGAATGCCTTTTTCTACCAAATAGTCAGCTAACTCAGTCGCGTTGGCATAGCCTTGTTGAGCTGCTTTACGAGTAGCTTGCTCATTAACATGCATACTATTTAGTACTTCTACGCCAATGCATAAACAAATATGCCATTGGTTTACCGTATCTATTGCGCCTTCTTTGTCTTCTTGCATATCTTTATTATATGCAAGTGGTAGGCCTTTCATTGTTACCAACAAGGCTTGTAAATTACCAAATACTCGTCCACATTTTCCGCGCATCAACTCAAGCGCGTCAGGATTTTTCTTTTGCGGCATTAAAGATGAGCCGGAAGTGACATCATCACCTAATTGCAAAAATCCAGCTTCGCCCGAGTTATAAAATATTAAGTCTTCAGCTAAACGTGATAAATGCATCATGCTTGTGCTACCAACAAATAATAATTCAAGCACAAAGTCACGGTCGGATACTGCGTCTAAACTGTTTAGACAAGGTGACGCAAACCCTAATTCTTGCGCGATGTTTTCTCTGTCGACAGCGAAGGTGGTACCAGCAAGTGCGCCACAACCTAACGGACATTGATTCATTCGTTCAATAAGATCATCTATTCTGCTAATATCACGTTTAATCATTTCAACGTAAGCTAAACTCCAATGAGCAAAATATACAGGTTGTGCGCGTTGTAAATGTGTATAGCCAGGGATAATGGCATCTTGATGACGATTAGCGCATTGCAATAATGCACCCATAAAGTTAATGCAGTCTTGCTTTAGCGATGCAAGGTGATTTTTAACCCACAATCTAAAGTCAGTGGCTACTTGGTCATTTCTGCTTCTACCGGTATGTAGTTTTCTACCTAAATCGCCTAATTGTTCAGTTAAATAGGCTTCTACAAAACTGTGTATATCTTCCTCAGGCGACGCTGAAAAATCAATATTTCCTTGCTCTGCGTCTGACTTTAAAGCGCTCAATGATGCTTCAATTTGACCTTGTTCTTGCTCTGTTAGTACACCAGCTTTAACCAATGCTCGAGACCAAACAATTGAACCAAAAATATCTTCTGATGCCATCACATAATCAAACGGCAAAGAGTCATTTACCTGTTTGAACATATCACTGCTTCCAGCTTGAAAGCGACCACCCCACAATGCCATAACCGTTTTCCTTATTTAGCGTGTTTATTTAAATAGCTAATACGACTAGATAAACTAAATAAACGAATAAAGCCTTCTGCATGAGATTGGTCGTATACGTCGTCTTCACCAAAGGTAGCGAAATCTTCAGAATATAAACTGTTAGGCGATTTACGTTGCACAACGGTCGCATTGCCTTTGTATAGTTTGATAACAATTTCACCTGTCACTAATTGTGCAAAGCTATTTGCTGCCGCAAGTAAAGAATCGTTAAGTGCAGTGAAATAGCGGCCGTCATACATAACGTGAGCATATTCTAGGCCAATTTGCTCGCGGAATTTAAATGCTGACTTATCTAAAACTAAGCATTCTAGCGCCTTGTATGCTTTCATCATAATAGTACCGCCTGGTGTTTCATAGCAGCCTCTAGATTTCATTCCCACTAGTCTATTTTCTACTATGTCAATTCTGCCTACACCATGTGCTGCACCTAGTCTGTTAAGTTCAACTAGTACTTGATAAGGCGTCAGTTCTTTACCGTTAACTTTGGTGAGTCGCCCTTTTTCAAAAGCAAGACTGACTTGTTCAGATTTGTCTGGTGCGTCTTCAGGATCCACCGTCATGGTCCAAATTTCTTTGCTTGGGGCATTCCATGGCTCTTCAAGTTCACCACCTTCATGTGAAATATGCCATGCGTTTGCATCACGGCTATAGATTTTTGTTGCAGAAGCACTGGTTTGTATATTTCTGCTGGCAAGGTAACTTAGTAAGTCTTCACGCGATACCATATCCCATTCGCGCCAAGGAGCAATAACCGGTAAATCAGGAGCAAGGGCAGCAAATGCACCCTCAAATCGTACTTGGTCGTTCCCTTTACCTGTACAACCATGACTTAATGCATCAGCACCTACTTTTCGAGCTACCTCAACCTGTGCTTTCGCAATAATAGGACGTGCCATAGATGTGCCAAGCAAATAATCGTCTTCATAGACGGCACCTGTAGTAATAGTTGGATAAATAATATCACTGACAAATTCATCTTTTAGATCAACAATATGACACTCTGAGGCGCCTGATGCGATGGCTTTTTGTTCTAAGCCTTCTAGCTCTTCCTCTCCTTGGCCAACATCTGCAGCAAAAGCAACAACTTCACATTCGTAGTTTTCTTTTAACCAAGGAACAATTGCGCTGGTATCTAAACCACCAGAATAAGCGAGAACAACTTTTTTAAATTGGTTTTTCATGTGGGTAACCTACTGAGAAATATTGATATCGGATAATAAATGACAAAGTATTGCATTTTGAGCGTGCAGCCTATTTTCACTTTGTCGCATTAATAATGATTTATTTGAATCCATTAGTTCACCTGTAATTTCAAGGTCTCGATGAGCGGGTTGGCAATGCATCACATAACCTGCACCTGCTTGTTGAAGCAATGATTCATTTACTTGAAATGGCATAAATTTGTCTTTTATTTGAGCGAGTGGTGTATCGTCACCCATTGAAAGCCATGTATCAGTGTAGATAACATCCGCTTTGTTTAATTCACCAACATGATTACTGATTTCAAAATCTACACCCTGTTGAGCCGCCATGTTGGCCACTTTTTTTGCTATGTTGCCATCAATTTCATGCCCTTGAGGCGTAATAACTACTTGGTTGCAGCCCAGCAAAACGCCCAAAATAAGCAGAGAATGCGTCACGTTATTACCATCACCTACATATGCTACAGTTTTACCTTTAATATCGCCATATACTTCTTTTAGGCTAATATAATCGGCCAAGGCTTGGCAAGGATGGTACATATCGCACAATGCATTAATAACCGGTACGGTGTTTGTACTAGCCATTTCAGTGAGAGTGGCATGTTCATATACACGCGCAACAATACCATGCGCCCATTGAGCAATGTTATTCGCTACGTCTTTCGGATCTTCTCGTTTCTTTAATGGCTCGCCTTGACTGTCGACATAAACCATATGTCCACCCAAGTTGTTAATACCAATATCAAAGCTTACACGTGTTCTTAATGAAGGTTTTTCAAACAAGGCTACAATTGACTTACCCGCTAACGGCTTGCCATATTTTTCTGGGTTACTTTTTAAATCTACTGCAAAGTTCAGTAGAGAGTTGGCTTGGTCACTCGAGTAATCGCTAAAACTTAATAAGTGCACAATGGTTCCTTGCTGTTAATATTTTTAATATTTAATGAGGGAGAATAGATGTACCGCAGGGTAGCTCGTCTACTAAAAGTTTGTAAGCATCTTGCCAACTGGCGATTGAAACTGTTTGGTTTAAAGATTTTGCAGTTTCGTTCGCGGCCACAACTTTTACTGCCATTCCGTCGCTAATAACGCCTGACTGAATTAGTTGTGTAATTTTTTCTGCATCTAATTCCGTTAAAATTTGTTGATTATCGTCTAAAACACCCTGAACGTCGGATAAAAAGTACAATCCAGTATTTAATAAGCTAGCTATGCAAATAGCGGCATGATCACCATTTACGTTATACAAATTACCTTGATTATCTTTACCGATAGAGGCAATAAAGGGTTGCATATTAGCTCCTAAAAGCACTTCAAGCAATTGACTACTTTGTGCCTTGGGTTCGCCAACCATGCCAATGTTTGCATCGTGTTTGACACAAGAAGCAATATTACCATCGGCAAGACTTATGCCTACTGCGTTAATACCGAATTGCCCAGCTTTTGCAACTAAAAACTTGTTCAATTCGCCGGCCAGTACGCTCGTTACAATTGGCATATGTTCAGAAGGCGTAACACGCAAACCATGTATTTTCTCGCTTTTAAAACCTAATGCGCTTAAACGCTCTAGTACCTGTTCACCACCACCATGGAGTAATACAACCGGTTGTTTGGCTTTATAAAGTTCAGATAATGCCATTAAAAGTGGATTATTAGGATCGTTTATAGAATTAAAGAAACTTCCACCTATTTTTATAACAATAGGCTTTTTAAGATCAGACATGTCAGATTAACCCTTCCGATTCAGAAAAACCGAATCGTATATTGGCACATTGAACAGCCTGTGCTGATGCTCCTTTCAGTAAATTGTCAATTGCGCTTGATACAACAATACAATTTTTCTCAGCTTCAAATTTAAACGCTATATCACAAAACGGTGTAGTGGCTACGTTATCAACCTTTGGCATGGTATCGTTGAGTCTGATTAATGGTTTGTTGTCATAAGCCTCACGATAGGCTTTTTCAATGTCTGATTGCGAAACATTGCTATTGGTAAACGCAGTGATAGTAGCGAGAATACCTCTTTTGAAGGCGCCAAGGTGAGGTGTAAATATTACAGGCGATTTTGCATGTTCTTCTATTTCTGGGGTGTGTCTATGGCTAAGCACACCATATGCCTGCAAACTAACTTCATAAAAACTAGTTGTCATCGAGGCTTTTTTACCCGCCCCACTTACACCACTTGTCGCATTTATAACGGGAAGATGACTTAAATTTAACAGCTTTGATTCAACCAGTGGTTTGAGCGCTAACAATGATGCAGTTGGATAGCAACCTGGAACTGCCACGAAACTTGCTTGGCTAATTGCATCTTTATTCCATTCGGCTAATCCATAAACGGCACTATTTAATAAACCATGGTGTTGGTGTGGGAAACCATAAAAGTTCTCAAAGACAGTTGTATTTGAAATACGATAAGCGCCTGATAAATCGAATACCTTGGCGTTACCAGCTGTTAGCATGGGAAGATAATCGTGGCTAAATTCATGAGGAGTAGCCAGAAAAATGATGTCGTAAGCATCTTTTGCAATAGCGATCTCTGCATTTGTAATGCCATATAACTTATGACTGCATATGCCAGTTAATTCAGGATGCACTTCTGAAACTAATGTTTGGTCGTATTGACTGTTTTCAGATACGTAACATTTTTCTAAAGAAAGTTTTGAATGCCTTTCAATTATTCTAATTAGTTCAGCCCCTGTGTAACCACTGGCGCCTATAATACAAGTTTTGAGCATGAGTTAATTTTTACACCAAACAGAAAATTGTGCATGGCAACGATGATTTAAGTAAGTGTTAAATCATCGCGCCAGACACATAAAGCCAATTATCGAGAACCATCTTATCAACTTAATAATATAACCGATAGTAAACTGGCTAGGGAGAAAAAATCTTTAATACGTTGTTTCTTAAAATTTTAAACGAACAACAACGCTAACTAAATATAAACATGCTGCGAATAATATCATATGTATATAATTATGCAATTAAAATATATAAATATTCATATTTATGTGGATTAGGTTAACCGATTAATCTTAATTATTGGACCTTCATATGCATTTTTTAGTCGAAAATAATTAGCACATACTACTAAAGTGCGAGCTTTTAAAGCCGATAAGATACTAGAAATTAACCTTTGTATGTGAAAATTGGGTAATGATAAATGAGTAGTCAAATTGTGGTAAATGAAAATAGAAAATTAAATTCAATCTTTATCTGGTTGCTCATTGCACAAACGATTATATCTTTAGGATTGGGTATTCTAACTGATACGCTTATGATGGGTATTATTGCTAGCGTAATTATTATTGCTTTACCCATTTTGCTGTGTCTGCAGCAGCCTAATGCTAGCATTACCCGACATGCGCTTGCTATTGGAACCCAGCTACTCGCCTCGTTACATATCCAACAAACAATGGGAATGACAGAGATGCATTTTCAAGTGTTTGTTCTGCTCGCATTCCTTTCATTTTTTCGAGACTGGAAAGTAATTGTCACGGCAACTGTCGTTATTGCTGTGCATCATGTTGCTGGATTTGCTTCACAACATATGGGAGGAGGGGTGATTGTTTTTGAGGACGCGCAACCAGCTTTCGTCATATTGCTTATTCATGCAGCGTTTGCTGTGGTTGAGTGTGCTGTGTTGTCGATGATGGCGCATAAATCATCTAAAGAATACAATATCGCTAGTGAAGTGAATTACTCTATCAACAAAATTATGTCTAATGACGGTACAATAGATTTACGAACCGAGAATATTCCGACAAATCCCGACTTAAAAATGGTTAGCAATATGTTGTTAGCAGTTAGACACTTAGCTGAAAGAACTAACCATGTTGGTTCCGGTTTAGTCGATATTGCAGAGAAGGTGAAACATTCTTCTAGTGAATTAGATAGCACTGTTAACGAACAAAATACGCAGGTTAAGAGTATTTCTACGTCTATGGAAAATATTACCTATAGTATCAATGAGGTTGCTGGCTTGTCTCAAAACGCCAATTCGATCGCCGATGGAGCTAAGACAAATACTGATCAAACTCGTACCGCAATTGAAGGTAGTAGGAATAACATCAATAATTTAAAATCGACGTTGCAAACGACATCTTCTGCTATAGGCGACCTAAGCGCTAAATGCACAAATATTTCCGAAGTAATGCAATCAATAAAATCAGTCGCCGAACAAACAAATTTATTAGCGTTGAATGCAGCGATCGAATCAGCTAGAGCCGGTGAACACGGTCGAGGCTTCGCGGTTGTAGCAGATGAGGTAAGAAATTTAGCAATTAAGTCCAAAGAAAGTGCAGAAGAGATTGAAAAAATAACCTCATTGCTTACTGATAGCGCCAATAATTCGGTAGATAATATGAATAATTGTGTGGAAATGGTGGAGTTAGCTGTAGAAAGTTCTGAATCAGCCACGTCTAACATGATAGAAGTGTTTTCTAGTATTGAACAGGTTAATGAAAATGTTACTAATGTTGCAAGTTCTGCAACTGAACAAGCGTCTGTTACTCAGTCTATTTCAGAATCTACCAACAATTTAAATCATCTATTTGTAAACGAGAAAGAGCAGGTAGGGAATCTTCAGCATGACGTATTTGAATTAAACAAATTAGCAGATGACTTAAACGTTCAATTAAAACAATTTAAATTAGCTTAAATTAAGCGTTTATATTTACGTATACTATCCGCTATTGCTGAGCGTACCTTCATGACTAAATTTATACTCTCTATTTGGTTTGTGATTAGTACCTTAGCAATTTTTGGTTTTAGTAGTGCTGGAAAATCAGAGTTTGATCCTGATATGCAACTCTCGCAAGCCATCATGTCTACAAAATTTGAACAACACTTAATTGAGACAATCTATTCACACATCAATTTGTCGACCCATGGTAAAAGGACTAACCACTCACCAAAAGGTTATCTGATAAATATCATTCAGGGAGATTGTTACTGTGAATGGTTGTCACAAAGGCATCAATCGAATCTCAATCAATGGGCCAAACATGCAGACTTTATTAGCATAGATATAAATATTAATGATTTGATGGACTTATCTGAATACGTACCATCCACTCCTGCAATACTCGCATTAGATAAAAATAAAAATTTAATTTATTTTGGGCCTTACTCAAGGGGGGCTGGTTGTTTCGCTGCAAGCGGTCAAGTTGACGAGTTACTTTCGAATTATATCAATACTCTTCAAACGACTAGGCAAAGTGATGCTTCAAACTATTCAAACAAAGTTGAAATAGATGAACAGCCGTTATTTGAGCAATTAACGGGTATTATAGAAACCGATGCAAGAGGATGCTATTGCGCAACGTCTAAAATATAATGTCAAACATAAAAAAACCCATCTAAATAGATGGGCTATAAGGTGCGGTCTTATAATTAAAGCATTGTTTGCATTAATCAAAATACGCAAAGGGAAAAGTGACATAAAAATCTATGTATTACTAATTCATTGCGATGTTAAGTTGCAACGTCTTAGTATTATATAGAACCGGCTCTTCTACCTTTTTCTTTCATTCTTTTTGATATTTTTTTAAATTTCTCTTTTTGCGACTCACTTAAAACAGAAAGGGTATCATAACGAAGCTTGGTTCTTATTAGCTTATGTTCTGCTTTTGTATCATTTACAGATTCCTGCAAAGCTAGCCATCTGGCTTCATCAAAACTTTCAGACAATACGACACTAGTGAAGTTTTCGCGAACATTCATATCTTTCAATCTTATCGTATCCATTTCTAATTTTGCGGCTTCACGAAGTGCTTTTATTTGCGCGATTTGCATCTCGCTTAAATCAAGAAATTTAGATAGTTTATTCAACTTTACTTTTTTATTCTTTTTACCGTTTCGCTCTTTATTTTTAGGACTATTAATCTTTTCTAATAATGCGTCTTGCTGCTCTTTAGTTAGAAGGTTAAATACCTGGTTACGTGTTTTAGCTATATTTAACTCTACTTCTTTACCTTGCTCCATTTGAGCTTGTATAAGGCTTTGCGCAAAATTTTCATCCCAAGCTGCTGCAGTCATTAATTGTTGCATTTGCGTTTTAAATTGCTTTCTATCTGCTCGATATATTTGATTAACTTCTCTATTTTGTTTAACCACTGCTTTTATATTTTGTTTCTGTTCTTCGGTTAGGTCTAATTTCGATAATGCTCTAAGCATCGGCATTGTCTTTACCTTACCCTCGAATCCTTCTGGTTTATTAGCAGAAACATTGCTTGAGAGACTTAAAGCTACCGCCAAGACAGTAGTTAGTAAAACTGATTTAACTTTCATAATAAATTCCTTACTTTAAGGGTATTAAGATTTAGGGTATTCAATCAACTCTACTTTATTAAGAGATTGAATCGAACTATCAAATAAATATCCAACTGAATGGTGATAGTATATTAGCCAATACACTGCAAAGTAACGCCAAAAGAGTGTAAAGCTTTTGTAAAGAGTCTATTTTTCTTGTGTGATGTTTCTAAAATAGTCCGACTATTGTTTGAAATGATGCAACTAGGCGATAATAAACAACATGAATAAAGTATTAATAATTGATGACGATGTTGACCTTACCAAGATTCTTGGTGAGTATTTAAGCTTGCAAGGTTTTGAGGTCACGATAGAAAATAACCCTACTCTTGGTTTAGATGCAGTAAAATCTAAGCCTATCGATGTATTACTTCTCGATATAATGATGCCTGAAATGGACGGCTTTGAAGTATTAAAAAAACTCAGGGTATTTAGTGCTTTGCCAGTTATTATGTTGACTGCAAAAGGCGACGACTTTGACAAAATACTAGGTCTAGAAAATGGGGCTGACGATTATTTACCAAAGCCTTTTAATCAAAGAGAATTAGTGGCAAGAATTAATGCGTTGATTCGCCGTTCTGATCCGCAACAAGGCTTCCATGTTCCACAGCAAATTAGTATGCATAATATTGTACTAAGTGAAGCTGATTACAGCGTATCTGTTGGTACTGATCAGTTAGAAGTCACTTCTACTGAATTTCTATTACTTATTCAATTAATGAAAAATGCAGGCCAATTGCAAACTAAAGAATCCTTAAGTAAAGCCGTACTTGGTCGTAATCTAAGTGCTTTCGATAGAAGTATTGATATGCATGTGAGTAATGTGCGTAAAAAACTATCTGAACTTGGTGTGCATGACGTGATTAAAACCATAAGAGGCACGGGTTACTTAATGAAGATGAAGAGTTCATGAATCGTATTAGACACTTTCTAAGCTTATTGTTGCCTCAAAACTCTCTTTTCGGACGAATTTTTATATGGTTTTGGACGGCCATTATTTTGATGATTGTATTAGCTTTTTATGCCGCTAGATATTTTGGTCAAACTTGGGAAGTTAATGCATTAAGTGAAGGCCAACTTGATCAGCCTCAGCGCCTTATTAAAGTGGTTCAAGAACAAGTTAACCGGCGTAACTCTCTTGAACGAGCATTACGAAGAGTAGGTAATCGAGCAAATAGACATTTGTTGGCAATCAATCAGTCTACTGATGAAATAGTATATGGTTTTCCGCCGCCTCTAATTCGAGGTATGCAAGGGTTTAAAGAGCTAAAAAGCGCTGAGACCCCATTTTTTATTCGCTCGTCAACAATGGACTTTATTGGCCCCTTTTTGATACAAGTAAATGATCAACCGCATCAAATTTACGTTGGGAAGCTACTTAGGAGAGATCAAAGACCCGTTTTCGTTTTAGGAATAGCACTTACTATCGTGATATTAGTGGGTACGTTAGCCTGCCTAGTTATATCATGGACCCTAGCAAAACCTTTAAAACACTTGAGTAGCCTAAGCAAAGCGCTTGCAGCAAATGAGAATGTTGCTAATGATACTCAATTAATGCACAGAAAAGATGAAATAGGACAGTTACATAACGACGTCTTTGACATGGCGAATAAACTAGCAGCTAGTTTAGTAAAACAAAAAGCATTAATGGCCAACATATCTCATGAACTTAGAACACCACTAACGCGCCTACAACTGGCCACTGCGATGTTAAATCCCAATACAGAGCAACAGAAAGACTACACCTTGCGTATAGAAAAGGATATCCAAATTATGGATTCCTTAATTGGTCAGGCTCTTCAATTAGCTAAATTGGATGAAAGTCAACGAGAGGCATTCGTATCTCGAAAACTCGTCCGCTTTGCCGATTTTTTTAGTCCACTGGCTGATAACTTAAAATTTGAGGCGAAAGCAAAGCAGGTAACGTTGACTATAAGTGAGTTACCACAAGTCAATTTATACGTGGTTGAACCTGCCTTTAATAGTGCAATTGAAAATGTAATTCGTAATGCTATTAAGTATTGTAAACAAAGGGTCGATGTAACTTTCAATATACAAACTGCTAATGGCGCTGCTAGAGTGCTAAATATTTTTGTAGAAGATGATGGTGAAGGCTTATCTGAAAAGCAGATGTCTCAAATTTTTTCTCCTTTTTATAGAGCAGAGCAATCAAAAAAAGAAAAGGGAACGGGTTTGGGTTTAACCATAGCGAAGTCGGCTATTGAATTACATAAAGGCGATATACTGGCAAGTTCGTCACCGTTAGGCGGATTATGTATTAATTTAATAATACCGATTGAAATAGATTAATGCATATAGCACCCTATGGCGATTTCTGGTAAAACATACATTTAATAGTCGATTATATAATTTTCAAGAGGTTATAACTGTACACTTTAACTACAAGCAGACAAGTTGAAGACTTTCCTGACTGCGCATTTCACCACTTTTTCCAAAACTCTGTTACAAAAGGTTATTGGTTTCAAAATAGTGGGATAGAGCTACACTATGCCTATGTTCTTAATGCTAATGCGAGGGCGAATATTGTTATTTCGCCCGGACGAGCGGAATCCGCTTATAAATACGCAGAGCTTATTTTCGATTTGTATCAAAATGGCTACTCTGTTTTTGTAGTTGATCATCAAGGGCAAGGAAAATCAACTAGATTAATTAGTAACCCTCATATTGGCTACGTTTCTGAGTTTGCAGATTATATAGAAGATTTACATGCTCTAATTAATCATGTTTTTGATGCTATTTTGCAAGAATCTAAACAAAACACTTTACCGAAATATTTGTTGTGTCACTCCATGGGAGGGGCAATAGGGACTGGTTTTGTACAGAAGTACCCTGAAGTGTTTAGCAAACTGGTTTTATCAGCACCAATGTTCGGAATTAATGCGCCATTACCTGAATCGCTAATGAAATTTATATTAAGAATAGTGCTAAGAATTAGAGCGATTTTTAAACTTTCTACTAGATATGTATGGGGGCAGTCAGATTATCAGGCTTATCCATTTGAAAAAAATCGCTTAACTAACAGCAAAGAAAGATACACTGCTTTTAAACAAATTTATGCTGAAGATCCAAGTTTGCAGCTAGGAGGCCCAAGTTTTGAATGGCTTTCACAGGCGGTGATATTTATGCAAAAGATTAGACAAAACATGGCTTCAATAAAAATACCTGTTTGTGCTTTTATAGCTGAAGAAGAACAAATAGTGGATAATAACGAAATACAAAAAGCAGTATCGGCTGTGGCTAATTACCAATTACATTACATTGAAAACGCCAAGCATGAAATACTGTTTGAACAAGATAAACCCAGAAATCAAACACTGAACACCATATTTGATTTTTTTAGTCAGTAAATAAATTAAACGATTCATTCCTTAAATTAAATGCGTTAACCAATAGTCATATACGCCATTTTTAATATGCTTTGGTTAGCTACAATTCAATATGAGATCTAATATATGTTAGACGTTGTGCTTTTCGAGCCGGAAATCCCCCCAAATACGGGTAATATTATTCGTTTATGCGCTAATACAGGTTATAAGCTACATTTGATTGAGCCGTTAGGCTTTGATTGGGACGAAAAAAAGGTAAGAAGAGCAGGGCTTGATTACCACGAATTTGCTGATACAAAACGCTACCCTAATTTACAAACATATTTAGATGAACGTCAGCCGAAAAGAGTGTTCGCGTGCACCACTAAAGGTACCAAACATTATCATGAAGTAAGTTATGAAAAGGGTGATGCTTTATTGTTTGGTCCAGAAACGCGAGGGTTACCAATGGATGTGATTATGTCGTTGCCAGAAGAGTGTCGAGTTCGTATCCCTATGGCAGCCAACAGCCGAAGTATGAATTTGTCTAATGCGGTTGCTGTTTTTGTGTATGAATCTTGGCGCCAGCTAGACTTTGAGAATGCGGTTTAGAATTCGTTTTCCATGCAGGAGAGGATAAAAGAATTTGAAAAGGATTCGAATTAGTGTGGTTACCATGGCGTTATTGTTAACACCAAGGATTATTGTTGATTTATTCACACTGCTTTAAATAGTTTTGTGCAATTCCTACGTAAGGATGCTCACTGTTATAATACCGAATACGAACAGACAGAAGCTCTTCAAAGTAATCACAAGCTGTACTTATTTGATCGCTAGCAATGTATATTCTTCCTATAATAGTCAGCGCATTTGCTAAATTCACCTTATTGATAGAAGTATCGGAGCGCGCTACTGTTAGCCCTTCAAGCGCAATATTTGCAGCTATCTTTGTTTGACCTCGTGCGGTTAGTACTTCAGCTAACATAAGCTTTGCCATCGCCGTATTAATATGGCCATCAGTATATAAAGATGTCATAGTTGTTAGTGCCGAGCGGGCATAGTCTTCCGCTTCTTTTAAATTCATATTTTGCGCAACATTTAAGCGTGACAAAAGTCCTTGCAGCCACGCCGTGTGGCGATAATCATTACCGTAGCGCTCGCTCATAATTGGAAGCGCTTGCCTTGCTAAAGATTGTGCAGAGTCATATTTCCCTTTAGCCTCTTTTATAAATGCAAGTCGGTAGGCAGCAAAAGCCCAATTTACTGTTCCTTCACCATCAATTCGCATCGCGCGTTCATAAGACGATATCGCCTCATTCCAATCACCGGTTTGAACTTGTATTGCGCCTAGTCCATATAAGTTGCTAGATACTGCACGAGATTGTTCGCCGAAAACTTGTATTCTAATATCCGTTGCTTTTTGCAGTAATTCCTCTGCTTCATTGAAATTGCCTTTTAACTCCATTACTGAGCTGAGGATACCCAACGCAGAGGCAACACGAGAATGATTTTCATCAAATAATTCACGTCTAATCTTTAACGACATTCGTGTGTATTTTTCTGCTAAGTCTAATTGCTTTGTACCAATATAAAGTAAACCCAGATTATGCAAGGTCACCGCCACCGATAAACTCTGCTCCCCATATTCTTGTTGTCGTAACGCTAATGCTTCCAAATAAAGAGGCTCAGCCTCTTCATAATCACCTGTTTTGGCAAGAGCGAGTGCCAAGTTGTTAGCGAGTCTTGCTTTATCGTCTTGTGTAATGCCAATAACTTGGTTTATTTTGTTTCTTTCTCTACCCAATATTTCAATAGCTTCTTCAGATTCATTATTAGCACGAAGAACATCTCCAAGCTTTACTCGCGCTCGGTGCACTAAAATATGCTGTTGGCCGAGTTTTAATTCTGTACTTATTATAGTTTCGCGAAGCAGTAAGATAGCGCGTTGTGGAAGCCACAATCTTAAATATACGTTAGCTATGGTTTCACTTAATTGTAGTTTTACCTCAGCATCAAGTTCTGGATCTGATTTGAGTCTATCCGCGCCTAAATCTAATACTTCTCGAGCCGTTAGCGAAGGGTCGGGTCGATTGTCTGGACTTGAACCTTCAAAAAGCTTTATTAAAAAATCGACCGTAGTTTCTGCCTGAGTTGCTGCAGCATTCGCACGTGTTGCCTCTTTCTTTGCAAGCAAAAAAGAGTAGGTAGATGTAATGGTTGATGCTATCAGCAATGCAACAATACCCACCCCCACAGCAACACCTGCGGCGTGTCGTTTAATAAAGCGTGATAGTAAATACAAAGGTGTTTGAGCGGTTGCTTCAACTGGTGCACCCGTTAACCAACGGTCTAAATCTGCAACTAAAGATGATACTGAAGGGTAGCGTTCATCGCGCTTACTGCGAATGGCTTTCATGACAATTGATGATAAATCACCACTAAGCGCTTTACGTATTTTTTCAGGTGCAGTTGAACGCTTGCTTGCGGTGACGGCAATAGTATCATCGCGAAGTAGCTTTGTGCCGGGCAGTGGAGGATCGGTATCTCTTAATAATTGGTGTATTTGTGTGCTATCTCGGGTAAGAAACGTATCGTCATTAAATGGACGGCTGCCGGTTAATAATTCATATAAAACAATGCCTAATGAATAAACGTCTGTTCTAGTATCGATATCAGATGTATTTCCACTCATTTGTTCAGGGCTTGCATACCCTGGACTCCCCACTACGTCACCTATTCGCGTGTATAAGGTTGCATCAGACAATGAGCCTTGCATTGACTTTGCAATTCCGAAATCAATAATTTTAACTTGTGCAGAATCGGATGCAGCACATACTAGCAAATTACTGGATTTTAAGTCGCGGTGAATAATGCCTTTCTGATGCGCGTGAAGAACGCCTCTGCAAGCTTGTTGTAGCAATTTTATTCTTGCTGCGAAATCTAGTTTATGATCATCACAATACTGAGTAATAGAGACACCAGGTACATATTCCATTGCAAAATATGGGCGACCAGTAGAGGTTGCTCCGCTTTCATAAACGGTTGCTATGTTAGGATGAGATAGAACAGCCAACGCTTGTCTTTCAGCCTCAAATCTAGCCAAGACTTCTTTAGTGTCCATCCCTAGTTTAATTACTTTCAATGCGACTCTGCGTGCCACTGGTTCTCGTTGCTCGGCAAGAAATACAGTGCCCATTCCGCCTTCACCTAATACCTCTAGTAAGCGGAAGTTACCAATATCGTCACCTGGCGCTAGGTCTAGTGCCGCTGTATTACTAAACGTACCATTATTTTCTTGAACAACACCAATTGTCGATAATACTTCTGTGAGTTTGCGGTCAAGATCTTCACTACTCAACTTATAATGAAAAATTGCTTGTCGAGCGCCTAATCTTAAATTTAAACCGGGAGGGAGTTCGGTTTCTTTCAAGTGCACAGCTAAAACAGGTCGTTCGGCTTCAAGAACATAATTTAGTTCGTCTTGGCAATGAACAGACTTGGCTACATTAGGTGTAACTAATACTAAAAATAACGAACAGTGTTTTATACGCATTGCAAGTTCATCAGACCATCGAGAACCCGGGCTAACACCTTCATCGTACCAAACGTTATAGCCTAAGCGTTTTAATCGCTGTAACTCTGGGTATACTGAGCGAGCATCAGCATGCGCATATGATACGAATACGTAGTCGCCATCTCCATTGTAAGCAGGAAAAGGTATGTTGATATTTACCTTGCTCATCGTGAGCCAACCCTAAGCTAGATTATTGAATTGCCATAATAAAAGAATAAGACACATGTCCTAACTATGCAATATAGTTGGAATGAAAGAACATACAGTTTTCTGTTTTTAAGATTTCCTTAAAGCTTTTACTTACTCATCTTTGTAAAGTTATTTATTCGCCCTGTCACAGTAGTATTTTCATTAGTCTATATACATATATAGTTGTCGAAGTTTTGAATGTTATCCCACGAATACAGCGTGAACTTTAATTGTGCATGACATACTTCAATGCTCAATTACTATGCAACAATACTTACAAAACTTTATGTAAAGACTTGCTAAACACATAAATATTTCTAATAAATCTATTTTAATCATGAGGTTACAAATAAATTTAAAAAACTGTCCAAATGGTCAAGAAATTGGCACTTTTAATGCTCATAGAAAGGGAACCCCAAAATTTTAAACTCCAAATACTAATCAAGGAATCTTTGAATGAGCAAACCTCAGTTTACTCTTAATCCCCTTTCTCTGGCTGTTGCAATTGTTTTGTCATATGCATTGCCTACTTCTGTGAATGCTCAAACAACGAACTCTACGCAAAGCTCTGACAATGACCAAGAGCGTGCAATTGAGCAGATTATTGTAACTGCCGAAAAACGGAGTGAAAGTTTACAAGACTTGTCGCAAGCCGTGACGCCTATTACCGGTGCTGACCTAGACAAAAAATACATATCATCATTTGTAGATTTAAGCGCTATTGCTCCGGGTGTAACTGTAGCTAAAAATGAAGGCTTTAAAACCATTATTTCCATAAGAGGTGTTGGTAATGAAGCAAACCAGAATGCCACTGCAAACCCTTCAGTGTCTTATCATATGGACGGCATCTACATTGCGTCACCTTATGCCTTACAAACCGACTTTATAGACATAGAACGTATTGAAATATTACGCGGCCCTCAAGGGACATTATTTGGTCAAAACTCTACAGGTGGTGCAATTAACATTATTAACACCATGCCTAGCTTTGATGAGTTTGCAGGAAAAGCAGATTTAACCATTGGCAATTACAATATGCGAAAAGCAAGAGCCACAGTCAATGTACCTATTAGTGACGACTTAGCCATGCGAACGTCATTTAGTATAGTGAAGCAAGATGGTTACACCGAAAATGTTTACAATGGGCCAAGTGTGACTGTTCCGGGTGAAACAGTAGTAGGTGAAGATATGGATAATATTGATAATTTGTCTTTTCGAACCGACTGGCTTTATAACGTAAATGATGATTTTAGTCTTCGCTTTTTAGTACAGTTATTTTCTGGTGAATCTAATGGCGCGGGAATAAAAGGAATCGATGATCCTACTCCTGGGGTAAGGAATTTATCGCAAGATACCTTATCTTCATATGAGCTTGATTCTCAAGTTTTCGGTTTGATTGCAGAGTGGGATGCAGGTTTTGCAACAATTAAATCGTTAAGTAGTTATCAAGAAGATGATATTACAGTTGTTAGAGATAACGATAGGCACTCGTTTTTAACCAATCCTGAAATACAAATCAGTCAGTTTAATCCTGAAAACAACGTACAAACTACCTTTACTCAAGAGGTTAACATTATATCTAATGAGCCATTGTTTGATAAACTAGATTGGTTAGTAGGTGTGTTCTATCTTGATACTGATATAGAAATTACTATTCGTGAAGAATTAGACGTTGGGCGTGATGGTTTCTTAGACGGATATGCGACAACCTTTCCAGAAGTATTTGGTGGTGACCGCGGGTTTATATCAGACTCAAATCCTAAACGTGAATCAATCTCATTATACGGGCAAACTACCTACCCAATTACAGATGAATTACGCTTAATAACTGGTTTGCGTTACACCAAAGATGAAGTTAAGAGTACCGTTTCAAACTTCTTTAGCCCAACCCCTTCATTTATTAATCCAAAAACAGAAGATCTAACCGGTAGAATTGCCGTTGAATTCGATTTGGACTCTGACTCTATGACTTATGCTTCGTATACACGAGGATTAAAACCTGGAGGAAGTAACTTAACTTTCTCAGAGGGTGAAGATGCACTAGTAAGGGAAGCATTTGAAGATGAAACGATTGATGCGTATGAAATAGGCTACAAAGCCGATTTAATGAACAATCAAGTGCGAACCAATATTGCGGGTTTTTATTATGACTACACCAACTTACAATTTCAGGCATCAGACTTTAATGAATTTGGCAGCGGTGTGTCTAATATTCCAGAATCTCAAATTTTTGGTATTGAGTTAGAAATGACCGCACTGATTGGCGACAATTTTAGTTTAGATATGAAACTTGGTGCAATGGAGTCTGAAGTATCAACTGATTATTTAGCATTGGATAATCGCCGGTTAATTGAAGACGTATTTTTAGCTGATGGGACACCTGCAAAAGAGGAAATACATGGCGCAACTCGAGATGTGGCTGGGTTCTTACAAAATTTAAATGGAAATGAACTTGCAAAAACGCCAGGGTTAACAGCTGACATAACGTTGGCATATGAGACTGAATTGTCTAGTGGTGGTTATATAGTTGCCAGCGTACAATATACTTACAGAGGCGATTTTGAACAAAGGGTGTTTAATAATCCTGAAGTTGACCCTGTTGACGCTTATGACTTAGTCAATCTGAACATCTCTTACGACACGGCTGATGAAGTATGGGGTCTTGATTTTATGATATACAATTTGTTGGATGAAGATGGTATTAATTCTTCAATGACAGATGTGTTTGGCGTAAATGAAACTGGTTTTCAGTATATAGCGCCAAGAATGGTTATGGCTAGAGCGCGTTATAATTTCTAAAAACTGTAGAAGCTTATATTTATGTACATAGTAAATATAAGCTAACCTGCCGCTTTTAAACGTTAGGCTGGTTCAAAAATGTTAATAAAGGCTTGCCGGATGACGGCAAAGCCCATTTTTTATCTACGCTTTGTATCCACGTCGAGTTGATGCAATAACAAATATCTCAGGCGTTTCGTCGGTAGCTGCAATGGTGTCAATAAGCGCTAAATCTTCGTGTAATGCCATAATATCGTTAACAAAACCTGCATCAAGTGCCAGTGCTTGGACTTGATATAATCCACCATCAGTCTCGCCATAAAGAGGGGTAAATGTCAGCTTATCAGTGCTCATATCTTTAACATGCTCACCGTTATAGGCAATATTACCAGTGCGCTTTGCACCCATAAAATTAGCCATGACGTTACCTGTATTTGCATCGGTAATGGTATAGGCAATTTCAGCATCCATTTGTTTAAGTATGTTGCTGGTGGTATCTTCAGCTTTTGCAATGTGAGTCACTTCAATCATCATATTTTTAATATTTGCAAAGTATCGCATACCGGCATTACTTGACTTGAGTGTTTGCTTGTCTATTGTCATCTGATCCCTTATTGCTATTTGCGCAACACCATAGTTGCATTAACACAGGTGTAACATAGTTGAAGGCCTGCATGCAAGCTAAGTCGTTGCTATGCATTACTATAATATTTCAACACCAATCCAGACTAGCTTGACCATGAAAAATGTTAATTGTTGTTACTCGAAAGTCTGCTCTCTAGAGAGAAGTGCTGTTGCTGCCTCCTTTGCTGACTTTCCTTGGTATAACACCTTGTATATTTGTTCGCAAATAGGCATTTCTATCCCTTTGCTTTTCGCTAAAATATGCACTTCATCTGTGTTTCTGTAACCCTCTACCACTTGACCTATACTTTCAATCGCGCTTTCAACAGTCATGCCTTGGCCTAGAGCCAAACCAAACCTTCTGTTCCTTGATTGATTGTCGGTACAAGTTAATACTAAATCGCCTAAGCAGGCCATACCCATAAAGGTTGCTTCTTGTGCGCCCAAAACTAAACCTAACCTTTTCATTTCAGCTAGCCCTCTAGTAATGAGTGCCGTTCTTGCATTTGCACCAAAACCCAAGCCGTCAGCTAAACCTGCACCTATTGCAATGACATTTTTCACCGCACCACCTAATTGCACGCCAATTAAGTCATTATTTAAATATACTCTGAAACTTTTTGGGTCGTGTAATAGACTAGAAAACGCTTGCCCTAGGTCGTTATCATTACTTGAAAGTGTAATTGCGGTGGGTAGTCCAGCAGCCATTTCTGCTGCAAAGGTAGGCCCGGATAACACTGCGCGAGGCATAGTGCTAGGTAATATTTCATTAGCGACTTCTTGTAATAAACGACCTGTTTTAGGCTCTAAACCTTTACTGGCCCAAATGACTGAATGCTCAGGTGTTAAATATGGTTGGATGGTTTTCAAAATATTGGAAAATGCGTGGCTAGGTACCACAACAAGAATATATTTACTATTTGCAATGGCTAATTCAATATCAGAAGTTGGTATGAGCGCTTCGGGAAAGCTTAATTTACCGAGGTACTTTTTATTGCAACGCTCGCTTTGCATAAGCTTTATGGCATCAGTATCTCTGCCCCACAAATAAGTTTTATGGTTGTTCCGAGACAAACAGAATGCCAATGCAGTTCCATATGAGCCTGCTCCAAGTACAACAATGTTAGATGAAATATCTTCAGGCAGATCTTTCTCTTTTATTGACATTATTGTGTCACCTCTATGGTTATCTAAATTATTATTTATAGTACTAAAACGGTAGCTTAAAAAGATCTAATGATCTACCTATAGATCAAAAAAAGGGCCTATATCAGCCCTTTATAATGCTATTTCGCAGAGTTTAGATTACGCATCTAGTTTAGGTGCTGATTCCGCATTTGCCTGTTCTTGCTGTTTTTTCTGTACATACTGAGCAAAAATTGCATCAAAATTTACAGGCGCTAAGTTTAGGACAGGGAAAGTACCACGGTTAACTAAACTAGATACTGCTTCACGCGCATATGGGAACAATACATTTGGGCAGTAAGAACCAAGCATGTGTGCTTTATTGTTATCAGGCATTTCACTTATTGTAAAAATACCCGCTTGTTGAACCTCGCATAAAAATGCGGTTTGTTCAGCATTTGTCGCAGTAACAGTTAACGTTAATACAACTTCATATAAGTTTTCGGCAATAGTATTAGTTTTGGTATCAATATCTAATTTAATTTCAGGCTTCCATTCATTTTTAAACACGGCTGGTGAGTTAGGCGTCTCAAAAGAGATGTCTTTAGTATATATACGTTGAATATTAAATTGTACTTCTTGTGTATTGGTTGCTTGTTGTGCTTCATCAGCCATTTGTGTTTCCTATTTTTACTTCAATGCGTTAATACGCTTTATTTTATAAAAGAAAAGGCAAACTATTGTTTGCCTCCATTAAATATATTCTGTTCTTAACCTTGCAATAAAGGGTCAAGTTTGCCAGCTGCTTCAAGTGCGAATAAATCGTCACACCCGCCAACATGCGTCTCACCAATAAATATTTGTGGAACAGTTGAACCGCCATTTGCACGAGTAATCATTTCATCACGTAATTCTGGTTGCTTGTCTATTTCAAAATCAGTAAAGCTCGCGCCTTTAGACTCTAGTAATGCTTTTGCTCGCTTGCAATATGGGCAATAACCTTTTGTGTAAAGTTCTATTTTTTGCATGTATTTCTCAGTATAAATTTTGTTTTATTTACTCAATGGTAAGCTGGCACCTTGCCAAGCGTTAATACCACCGGATAGTACATTTACGTTGGTAAACCCGTCTTTAACCATTTTATTTGCAGTTCCGGACGCTAAGTTACCCATTGCACATACTATAATAATGGGTTTATCTTTGTATTTTTCAAGCTTTGAAAAGTCACCTTCTCTAACTTCTTCAGGTTTCATTTGTTTCGAGCCAATTATATGGCCACTCTTAAAGTCTTTCTGAGCACGAATATCTAGCACAATGGCATCTTCTTTATTAATTAATAAAGTAGCTTGATGATTGTCTACACGATTAGCTTTTGACATAAGGGGGGCAACGAATGAATAAACAAGCATAACCACCAGGGCAATCCAAATACCAGATAAAATAAAATTATCACGTGCAAAGTCTATGAGCTGTTCCATCTTGCTGTTTCTCGCTTAGTTAAATTCGATTATAGGGCGCGAATTATAGCGAAACCTACATTAATTAACAGCTAAAAAACCCTCAGTATTAATACTTAACTGTTACGTGATAAACTGTTAAATTATTAACCACATATTTTCTTTTTACTTTCACTAAGTTATCTGCACGTTAAGGAGTGTTATGTCTGCTGAAAAAGATTCTGCACAAAAAAATACATTGGCTTTATTTATTCTAGATGGATGGGGATATAGAGAAGAAACAACAAATAACGCCATTGCAGCCGCCAACACACCTAATTTAGATAGTTTACAAAAAAACTATACTAGTACGCTTATTTCAGGTTCAGGCTTAGACGTAGGGCTACCAGATGGACAAATGGGTAATTCTGAAGTAGGTCATGTTAACTTGGGTGCAGGCCGAGTGGTATATCAAGACTTTACAAAAATTACTAAAGCAATCAAAGACGGTACTTTTCATACAAATGAAGTGATTGAAAGCGCCATTGATAATGCCGTGAAGCAAGGTAAAGCTGTGCATATTATGGGGCTTTTATCCGATGGTGGTGTGCATTCGCATCAAGATCATTTATACGCAGCGGTTCAACTAGCTAGTAAAAAAGGGGCGAAAGCGATTTATTTGCACGGCTTTTTAGATGGAAGAGATACACCTCCTCAAAGTGCCATTAATTTTGCTAAACAAGCAGATGATGTATGTAACGCATGCGAAAATGCGCAAGTAGCTACGTTAATTGGTCGCTACTATGCGATGGATCGGGACAACCGTTGGGATAGAGTGCAGCTTGCTTATGATTTGCTAGTAGATGCGAAAGGTGAATTCACAGCAAATACTCCTTTGGAGGCGGTAGAGACATCCTATGCCCGTGAGCAAACCGATGAGTTTGTTAAACCAACCGTGATTGGTGATTATCCAGGTATGCAAGATGGTGATGCAGTGTTATTTATGAACTTTCGAGCTGACAGAGCCAGAGAACTATCACACGCATTAATTACTGATGGGTTCACAGGATTTGAACGTAATCGAAAACCTGCTATCAACTTTGTTATGTTAACTGAGTTTGAATCTACACTGAAAGCGCCGGTGGCTTATCCAACAGAAGATTTAGTTAATGTAATGGGTGAATGGCTATCTAAGCACAATAAAAAGCAACTTAGAATTAGTGAAACTGAGAAATTTGCTCACGTTACCTTCTTCTACAGTGGGGGTAAAGAAGACGAATATGACGGTGAAACAAGAGTGCTTATTCCGTCACCCGATGTAGCGACTTACGATTTGCAACCAGAAATGAACTCTGAGAAGTTAACCGATTCTATTATTGAAGCAATTGAATCAAACAAGTATGACGTCATAGTTTGTAATTTCCCTAATGGTGATATGGTTGGACATACCGGTAACTTTGACGCAGCAGTGAAAGCTTGTGAAGCTGTAGATAATTGTATAGGCAGAATTACTGCCGCGTTAGAGAAAAATAATGGCGAGTGTTTAATAACCGCTGACCATGGTAA
>DDIL01000022.1:85865-89864 GCA_002338515.1 Glaciecola sp. UBA1851
CCAGTACCTTTCATCTATTTCGGCAGAAAAGCCTCGGCTAGAAGCGGCGGTACATTAAGTGATGTTGCACCTACTATGTTGTATTTGATGGGAATGGAGCAACCAGAAGAAATGACTGGTAAGTCTATCATTACTTTAAATTAACGCGGCGTAGTTTTTATCATTACGCCTTTTCTGGACCAAAGAAAAGGCGGTATTTTTTTTAGGAGTGATATTTGGATGCGGCTTTTTGTGCTAAAACTGATGCTTGTTGTCACATTACTTATTCCATTTGTTTTATTCAATGTTATTCACGCACAAAATACTGACAGCGACCTTACAAGCGAAGAATCCAAAAACCTTGAAACGATAAAAAACCTTATTCAACAAACGCAATCTCAGTTAAATGAAAAGCTTGCTGACTCTGAGCGATTGCAGCAAGAATTAAAATTAGCTGAACTGAAAATTGCTGAAACGGCGACGTTTTTGAATAAAACGGAATCTAAACTTTCACAAACTAAAACAGAGTTAACTAGCCTAAATGAAGAAAAAAGTAGTATCCAGTCAAAAATTAAAGGGCAACAAGATGCACTCGCTTCGCAATTAAAAAGTGCATATATGACGGGTGACTACGATTTCGCAAAAATGATATTTAATCAAGAAGAAGCGAGTAAGTTTGAACGGGTGCTTACTTATTATAAGTATTTGAATAAAGCTAGGCAGGCTGAAATAAAGACATTTAGGATATTAGTGGCAAACTTAGAGCGGGTACAAGACCGCTTAGATAAACAAGAACAGCAACTTTCTAGTCTTATTGCTCAGCAATCACAGCAATCAAAATTATTACAGAATCAGCAACAAAAGCGGTTTTCTACTTACCGATCACTTGAGCAACAAATTGAGAGTGATCAGGCCAAAGTGTCCAAATTACAGCAACAAGAATCTGACCTGTTAAATGCAATTGAACAGGCTGAGTTAGCCGCTAAACGTGCTGAAGGAGTCGAGTTAGTTGGTTTGACAGATAAAAAGAAAGCGTTACTTGTACCAGCCTCAGGCAGAATTGAACGATTATTTGGAAAGCGTAGGCAAGGTCAAGTGCGGTGGAAAGGCATTGTGATTAATGCAAAATCGGGCGCGCCAGTAGTGGCTGTAGCAGATGGTGTTGTTTTATACTCTGACTGGTTAAAAGGCTTTGGATTAGTCACTATTGTTGATCATGGCAAAGGTTATATGACGGTGTATGGCCGCAATCAAGCACTGCTTCGTAAAGTGGGTGATGTTGTAGTTGCTGGAGATACAATTAGCTTAGTAGGAAATAGCGGTGGACAAGTAAGGGCAGGACTGTATTTTGAAATTAGACATAAAGGCAAAGCACTTAATCCCACTGCTTGGTTAGCAAGTTAGCAAAAACCGATATTACCCATTTAATAGTGAGTTGTTTCCCACATACTTCATCGCTACGTTACAACGTTCGTAACTTTTGCCATATGTTTCCATGATTTCCTTATTGTGAACGAAGCCATTTTTCTCATAAAGATGAATTGCCGCCGCACACTTTTTGTTAGTTAATAGAAAAAGCGTGTTAAGTTTTTTCTTTGATGCTTGATCTATTACAAACTTCAGTAATTTTTCACCTACTTTTAAAGATCTAGCTTCAGCACTGACGCCCATTTTGGTCAATTCAAAGTTACCTTCACCTTTATTGAGCAGAGCGCACGTGCCAATAACGCCCATTGAAGCATGTTCGGCGAAAAATATATCTCCACCTTTATCGATAATATAAGTTTTAGGATCTTCTAGTACTTTTTTGTCGATAGGCTCTAGTACGAACATATCGTTAATCCATTCTTTATTGATTGATTCAAAGTATTTAGCATGCTTTTGAGAGAAATTAAGCATGTAGATTTCGTCGTTCAACAGACAAGGTCTCCTTTTATTTATGTTTAAATATCCACAAATTTAAATACAGATAGGCCAATTACTAACATTACAATAAAGATTGCGAGTATATTTTTTATTAAGCCATTTTTGTGTTCACCCACCAAATCTTCTTTGTTGCATACCCAAATTAATAAAATAACGGATATGGGAAGTAAGATAGCATTTGATGCTTGAGCCATAATAATTAGCGCGATAGGCTTGATACCCAAGCTAGCAACCACAACGCCAACCACTACAATTAAAAGAGCAATAAATTTAAATCGTTTATCGGCAAGCTCTGGTCTAAAACCAAATAAACCTGATATTGCATATGCCGCTGCCAGTGGCGCTGTGATTGCAGATGTTAAGCCCGCACAGAACAATCCAATTCCAAAAAACATACCCGCTTGATCACCCAATAAGGGTTGTAATTGTTTAGCTAAATTAGATACATCGACCTCAGTTTGAGTAACGAAAAAAGCCGTTACTGAACTGGACATGATGGCAAATGTAACCAAACCACCTAAGCCAATAGCGGTGAAGAGTTGCGCATTTTGTGCGGCGAGTTCTGATTTATCAGTAATGTAATTTGGGCCAACTAGCCGTCTTTTGTTAACGGTATCTTGTGCACTTAAACCAGAATGCAGAAATAAGTTGTATGGCACAATTGTTGTGCCAACAATGGCAAGGGCTAAACTAGCTTGGCTTAAGATTGAGTTTTTAACCAAGATCCCCTGCGTCAACAAATCTGTCTCAATGCCCACTACAAACATCATGGCAATAAAAACAATGCTCATTAATACAACAAGTAATATTAAGCACTTTTCTACCAATTTGTAATGGCCAATCAAAATAAGTGCGAATGCGCTACCGCCTAGAATAAGTGTCCAATATTGAATAGTTGAACCAAAACTAGCCTGCATACCAAGTGCAGCCCCTGTTAGATTGCCTCCTTCATAAGCGGCATTGCCTACGCCAATAGCGAGCACAATCAGAACAATCACAATAATTTTTAAAATAGGGTTTCTTAAACTAGTCATTATAGCTTGCGACAAGCCAAGCCCAGAAACGGTGCCTAAACGTGATGCCATTTCTTGTAGAATATAAGTAGAAACAACGGCAAACAATAGTAACCAAATTAACGCATAAGCGGTTTGCGAGCCAACTACAGTGGCGGTTGTGACGGTGCCAGGGCCAATAAAAGCAGCGGTAATAATTAACCCTTTGATACTTGCTCGCATATGCTTATCCTATTTAGGGGCTAGAATTGCTTTATATTTCAAAAATAGTTGTTGAATATGAAATAGATTTTGTAATTTTTGTTCTTGCAACTCATACTTTACTAATATGCTACTATCGCATGCAAATAAAAATACGCCAATAAAAAGAACAATTTAAATTGAAAATGTGACAACATAACCAAGCATTAGATGTTTTGTTCCACTTAAATGGCATGATGAAATAGAATTAAATATGGATTTATCTTCGTTATATAACGACCCTAGCCAAGCGAAGTTTTTACACTCGCAATATTATGTAGAGGGTGCTTTGTTAGGCGCGGCTGCTTGTCCTGAGATCCCATTGCCAGATGTTTGGTTGCCCTGGGTAATTAAAGAGCACAAGCAAATTCAAACGGTGTCTCAAGCTGATAAAATAACCGATACGTTATTTGAATTTTTCAAGCAATGTTTACATGAAATGCATGTTGGCAAGCTTGTATTGCCAACTTATGCAAAGTTTCAAGCCGCTACACTTGTTGTTTCTAGAGTGAATGAAGACGAGCCATTGTCTCAATGGTGCACCGGCTTGTTAATGGCACATTCTGCTAGAGAAACCTATTGGCAAGGTGCTTGGAATAAGATGCAATATAAATCGCCTGATAAAGCCCCAGAACTTGCTAATGATTTAAAACATTGTTTGGGCATGTTTACCACTTTTGCCGACCCAATTAAAGCTATTCAAGCCTCGCCTGCACCAGAAACTTTACGACAAAACTTACCTAAAATAGCCAACAGCTTACAAGATGCGTTAGTGAAATATGTTGCGATATCTGGAGAACTGGCGAGCTATTTACCCAATCAGTTTGAAACATTTTCGAAG
>DDIL01000179.1 GCA_002338515.1 Glaciecola sp. UBA1851
AGAGTCAGCATCAGCTAGGGCGACATTAGCCGGTGCATATTTAAGTACAGAGCAATATGACAAAGCACTATCATTATCAAGGGAGTGGCAACTAGATTCACCAAAAGACGTTGAAGGGTATGTATTAGAATCTGAAGTTTTGCAACGACAATCAAGATTTGCAGAAGCTTCAGTTGTTATTAATAAAGCGAAGCTAATTGATGACTCTGTACTTCCCGTAAGGCTTACTGAAGTTAGACTTTTACTTCGTCAAGAAAACTACCAAGCTGCTGTAGATAAATTAAATGTGTTAATAAAAGATTTCCCTGATAACTCTGCTGTGTTGGCAAGTTATTTTGCTTCCAAGGTCGAGCTTGGAGAATCACAAGAAGCCGAGCAAACTGTTAAAGAAATAGTAAGTCGATATCCTGATAATGCTGACTTAGCGTTACTTTATGCAAGAGTTGCTGTAACGTCTAAAAATTATCAAGCGGCTGCAGACGCCCTTCAGAATATACCTACTGATAGAAGTGCTCCACCTAATTTTTGGCCAATCAAAGGTGCGGCATTATTAAGAAGTAATAACCTTGAAGCTGCCGAAACGCACTATGAAGCTTGGGTGAAAAACTATCCAAACAAAGCCAATGCAATTCTAGGTCGTTTAGTTATACACGACTTAAAGCGTGAGTTTGCAGAGGGCTCTGATTTGGCAAATGAATTCCTGCGTTCACGTGATAATTTGCAAGTTAAGATTATGCATAGTTACTTCTTAGTCATGAATCGTGATCCCCAGCGTAGTAGAAAAATTTATGATTCACTTGATGACAAATATAAAGCGTTGCCGTTTTTACGGGGGGTGTCGGCTCGTTTAGCTATTTCAGAGGGAAGGGCTGCCGAAGCGGTACAAGATGCTTTTATTGCTTATGAAGACAATAAGAATTTAAATAATTTAATGGTATATTTGAATACATTAGATGCGTCTAACAATAGAACACAGGCAATAAACACTATTGAAAAGCATGTAGAACTATTTCCTAGTGATGCTCGCCCTAAACTATTACTCGGTGAGCGCTTAATTGGAGCGAATCCAGATAGAGCATTAGTGGTTTATCAAGACATTCTTCAAGATTTTCCAACCAACTTTGTTGTGCTTAACAATGTTGCCTATCTAGAAATGCAAGCTGGCAACTTACCTCAAGCAGAAGAATATGCTAGGAGAGCCCTTGAGATAGAAGCTAACAGTGTGGCTATTGCTGATACGCTTGGCCAAATTCTGTTTAAGCAGAATAAGCCTAAAGAGGCATTAGACGTTTATAACAAAGTAATGACTAACAATGTCAAAAATGAAGAGATATTACTTAATTATATTGAGTTACTCTTAGTCAATGGCAATAAGGAAGTAGCTCAGCGTAGAATTAATAATTTAGAAGTACAATCAAACGCGTCTAAAACAAGGCTGAAAAATTTAGAGAATACTTATCTGAATTAGCCGCAAACATTTATTGTTTACAAGCTCACGCTTATATAGTGTGAGCTTTTTTATTTAGCTAGATTTTTATTTTTCGAGCCAATTAATAATCCAAGTACCTTTAGAGAGCAACTACTTTGATACAAACCTTGCAAAATGCCATTATTAAATTAAGACATAACAAAGCGTTTGAGTTCTTTGTTATAGCTGTCATTATTATTTCTGCTCTTGAAATTGGAGCTAAAACCTATGATTTATCGGATACAGCTATTGCCTTTACCAAGTATTTAGATGTGTTTATAACGGTTTTCTTTTTAATTGAAATTTTAATCAGATTTATAGCTGAAGAGAACAAAAAAGACTTCTTTAAATCTGGCTGGAACGTCTTTGACACATTAGTTGTGGTAATCAGTCTAATTCCTGTTAATGAATCAGAAATGGCACTCTTAGCTCGATTAATTAGAATATTCAGGGTGTTGAGGATGGTATCGATTATTCCTGAGCTCAGAATATTAATAAATTCATTATTAAAAGCCCTGCCAAGGTTAGGTTACGTCGTTCTTTTAATGTTCATTATTTTTTATATCTATGCCGCCATTGGAAGTTACTTATTTAAAGATATAAATCCGGTGTTATGGGGCAATATTGCTATTTCTATGCTAACACTGTTTAGAGTCATGACATTTGAAGATTGGACTGATATTCAATATGAAACTATGGAAGTATTCCCAATGAGTTGGATCTTCTATATGACATTCATATTCTTTACTGCTTTTGCTTTTTTAAATATGGTTATTGGTATTGTGGTGGGTGTGATGGAAGAAGAGCATTCCCTTGAGCGCAATAAGGGACAGCCAAGCATGCTTGACTTACAAGAACAAATTGCAACCTTGAGCAAGCAAATTGAACAAATGAATGAGAAAAAGTAATCGTCTTGTATGAATAATGTCTTACTAATTTAGTGAGACATTATTCGGTAAGTCTTCACCTCTTTTACCGCTTTTGTAAGCTAATATATTATTAATGGTAGTGTGAGCAATATTTGAAAGGGCTTCATGGGTTAAAAATGCTTGATGAGATGTCACTACCACATTACTGAATGACATAAGCCTCGCAAACACATCATCATTCAGTATTTGATTAGACATATCTTTAAAGAATATATTTGCCTCTTCCTCGTAAACATCTAAACCAGCAGCGCTTATTTTACCTGTTTTTAATCCTCTAATAAGTGCGCTTGTATCAACTAATCCGCCTCGACTTGTATTTATTAGCATAACACCATCTTTCATCGTTTCAATTGATGCATCATCTATACAATGATAAGTTTCATCCAACAGCGGGGCATGAAGCGTAATAATATCTGATTGAGATAGTAAGGTTGGAAATTCAACATATTTAACATTGGCGCAATTAGATATTTCGTCCTGTGGATACTTGTCATATGCTAACACCTTACATCCAAAGCCAAGTAGAATATCAATTACGCATTTCCCTATCTTACCTGTTCCAACTACTCCTACTGTTTTTTGATACATGTTAAAACCGACTAAACCATCAAGTACAAATTGTCCAGAGCGATTTCTTAAGTAAGCCTTATGTAAGTTTCGGTTCAACATAAGCATAAGTGCTAATGCATGCTCAGCAACTGCTTGAGGAGAATAGGCGGGCACTCTAACCACATCTATATTATTTTGTTTGCATGCGGCTAAATTAACGTTGTTAAAACCAGCGCAGCGCAATGCAATTAGTTCTATTCCTAAACGCTTTAATTCTGCAATTACTTGTTTGTCGACTCTATCATTCACAAAAATACAAACAATCTTACATCCTTTGGCCAATATGGCAGTTCTTTGATTTAGTGGAACCTGATGTGCTTGAATGTCTATCTCATTATTATTAATTTTTCTGAACGCGTCTAAATCGTAACTTTTAGCATCGAACATCGCCACTTTTAGTTTTTTGTCTTTTGTATATCCGGGCGCAGTTAGATGGTCTTCTAGTGCATCTAAAATTTTCTCGTACGTTTCATCTGAAAGAGTATCTAATTGAGTAAGCTTTGACTGTAGTACTTGTATATTACTTTTTGATAGAATTGACATGTAGACCTCTTACTATTTTTAATTTTCAAGTTGCACAGATTTCAATCGGCAACAAAAAAGCCTGTTATGTTTTACAAGAAAAGTAAAGCATAACAGGCTTTAAAAGGTTTATTAATAGGTTAACTAGCGACAGGTTTTAATACACTGTTTATTTCCATTAAGTCATTTTGGGTGAGTGTACCAGCAGCGTTTTTCAAACTAACAATTGATACAACAAAGTTATATCGAGCGTCTGCTAAGTTTCTTCTTGCATCAAACAGGTTTCTAGTACTGTTAAGCACATCAACAATGGTACGTGTACCTACGTCAAAACCTGCTTCGGTTGCCTGTAATGCACTTTCAGCAGAGACAACTGACTGCTCTAGTGCTCTGATCGTAGAAATAGACGCTTTTACATCATTAAACGAACTACGAACTTGTCTTACCGTTTGGCGATACGTCAGCTCTAAATTTTCACTGGCAACGACGTAATTAGCACGCGCTCTATCAGAACCAGCTGCCACTCTTCCGCCTTCATAAATAGGAACGCTTAATGTAATACCTAAACTAGTAGTGCCTAATGCAGGTGGGTTATTGGGATTAACAAATGTTTCAATTAACGCGCCTGTAGCTGGGTCAGTTACCGAACCTGATGATTCGTTATCACTGTTTCTTTCGGAATATGAGCCGCTTAAAGATAGTGTAGGATAGTGCCCGCTTCGTGCAATATCTATATCTTGATCAGCAATATCTCGATTAAATCTTTGAACTAAAAGTGATAAATTTTTATCTTCAGCTAGTTTTAACCAACTTGTCACATCGGCAGGCTCAGGCTGTGTGGCTGAGAACACTTCAGTATCTAGCACAGAAATACGATTATGGTATTTACCCGTTATTTCTCTTAATTCTTCTAACCGCAACTCTAATAAGTTTTCAGCTCTAATTTGTCGAGCCACGGTATTATCAAAGTTTGCTTGTGCTTCGTGCACGTCGGTAATAGCGGTTAACCCTACTTCAAAACGTTGTTTTGTTTGTTCTAACTGCCGCTCAATTGCTTTTAATTCTGCTTTAACAAATTCAACACTGTCTTGTTCTCTTAACACTGAAAGATAAGCGTTAACTGTTCTTACCATTAAATTTTGTAAGCTAGCTCCCAAGTTTGCATCGCTTTGTTGAGCAACAAGCTCTGCTCTATCCATACCCAGCCAATTTGCATGGTCATACAATGACATGCTTAAATTAATTCCGTAATTGAAGACATCAGAATCGCTATCGCCTTCAGATTGAATTAAAGTAGGAGCGAAGCTTTGTTGCCAAAATTCAGAGCTGCTTACGGTGTAACCAACACTTGCTGATAATTGTGGTAAAAGGTTAGCTCTACTCACACTTATGCCTGCGTAGGCTGCTTCTTTTTGTGCAACGGCTCTATTAAGTAGGGGGTCATTTGCTTTTGCTAGTTCAAACACTGTTGCTAAATCGTCAGCGTGTGCAACAGTACTAAGGGTTAGTCCAAGGACTAATGAAACGAGTGTTTTTTTCATTGATTAATGCTCTGCGATATTTGTTTTTTGGTAATCTAATTATTAATAATTGTAGTTTAATTAATTGACTAGCGATATTTGTAGCTTGTATCAAACCTTGTTTAAGTGTAACAGAATGTAATGATTTTACTGATTAAACATATGTTAATATTAATATCTTAGATCAGAAACATACACATTGGTTTGATAAGTTTAATGGTAGCTAAAGATTGTATAACCGTAATATTTACTTTTTATATAATACTTATATTAATATTTGATTAATTAAGCGGCCATCTTTAAATTACTTGAAATAATCTACACCATTTTTATTTATTCTATAAAAGTGACCTTGTGCAGAGCTTTGTCGCAAATAAACTGATTAAGGCGTTACTCCAATATGAGCTTTAAAAACAAAGATGTTAATGTTCTTACCAAAGAAACCTTGTACAAAGGTTTTTTTGAATGTAATCGCTATTCCTTTACACATCCATTATTCGATGGAGGAACAAGTGACATTGTAAAACGTGAAGTATTCGAGAGAGGTCATGCTGTTGCAGTGTTGCCATATGATCCAATACTTGATGAACTCGTGTTACTTGAACAATTTCGGTTTCCGGCCATGGAAACTACTCAAAGCGCTTGGTTAATTGAGGTAGTAGCAGGAATAATAGACCCTGGTGAAACACCAGAGGAGGTTTGTTATCGCGAAGCTCAAGAAGAAGCGGGCATAAATATTTCCAACTTAACCAAGATTTCTTCCTACTTAACTACCCCAGGTGCTTGTACTGAGCGCATAGAACTATATATTGCACAAGTGGACGCAAAAACTGCAAAAGGTATTCATGGTTTAGATAATGAAGCCGAAGATATAAAAGTATTAAGAGTGCCATTAGCGCAAACCGAAGAATGGCTAAACAATGGTAGAATAGATAACAGCACCGCTATTATTGCGTTGCAGTGGTTGTTGTTAAATAAAGAAAAATTAAAAGCTAGTTGGAATAACTAGTACAGGAAAAAAATTGATTAAAAAATATGTGCCGCATCTACCCAGTATCCTCGCCACTTGCGAGAATAACTATGTGTGCATGTTAAAGCTCCTCCCAGATTGCGATACAGAAGACTTGAGTTATATTTTTGAGGCATCAGAAGGATTTAAGTATAAAATCGTTATATTAGAGTCTACTCGCTACACTAGTACACTGGAAATGTCTCAAATCCCAAGTAATAATACGCCCCACTTTCTGCGGCCAAGTATGACAATTCGTTTGTATCACGATGCAAAAGTAGCTGAGGTACTAAGTGCGCAGAGAACGCAACGTTTAAAGCCTGTTTATGAATACCCAAATATTAATATGCATCAACGCAACGAGAAGTTTATGGTAAATGTCTTTTTAGCGGAATGGTTACACTTTTGCCTATCTCAAAATATGGCTCAGACCACTAATTAATTTTAGCTATATTGCATTAGCAGACGCATCACATTATTCTGTACTTAAGTTCTTTTCACTGTCGTAATTTATGCAACATTTAGTTTATTTACATGGTTTTTTGTCATCAAAAAAATCACAAAAAGCCCAGCAGACGCTAGCCTTTGCAACAAAACACTTTCCTGCGCTTAACGTTCATGTACCTGAATTGTCAGGCAACATACATAAAACAAAACAAGCAATTGATGCATTAATGAATACGTTAGAGCCATCTCAAGTTGGTTTTATTGGTAGCTCAATGGGCGGTTTTTTATCAACTTATTGCTTAGAGGCTTTCTGCATGAAGAACTATAGCTATTTGAAGGGTAAGCAAAACCAAGCTAGAGCAGTATTGATTAATCCGGCTGTTACGCCAGTTGAGTTGTTGGCAAACTATATGGGGAAGCATATTAACCCTTATACTGGTGAAGTTTTTTATATTCACAACCAGCATTTAACAACGCTATCCAAAATGCATCAAAAGAAACTTAATCATCCTCAAAATTATAAAGTTCTATTACAAACAGATGACGAGACACTGGATTACAAATTAGCAGAAGAAAAATATAAAGGAGCAAATTTAGTAATAGAAGAGGGCGGTAATCATAGCTTTGTTAATTACTCGTCTCACTTACCCAATATATTCCAATTCCTATTCAAAAATTGATTCGGTTACAAGTTTTTAAAAACTTGTAATTTAGCATTTAAGTTGTCTAAGTAGATGTTGTGAATAAAGCTTTTGCTTGCTAGTATTGGATTTATATACAGTGTATATCTGTAATTTCAGAATTTGCTAAGGCCAGCTGGCCAAGAAAAATAATTATAAATTTTATTGAGTGGTAAGTTTTTATGTCAAGCCAATATAACTCAGATGCAATTGAAGTCTTAAATGGGTTAGAACCCGTCAAACGCCGCCCCGGTATGTATACCGATACCACTCGTCCCAATCATTTAAGCCAAGAAGTAATCGATAATAGTGTTGACGAAGCGTTAGCTGGCCATGCTAGTAATATCAAAGTTATTTTGCATGAAGACCAATCATTAGAAGTGGTTGATGATGGAAGGGGAATGCCAGTTGATATCCATCCCGAAGAAGGTATTAGCGGCGTAGAACTAATCATGAGCAAATTACATGCTGGTGGTAAATTCTCGAACAAAAATTATGAATTTTCAGGTGGCTTGCATGGTGTAGGTATATCAGTGGTTAATGCACTATCTAACCGTGTTGAAGTAACCATAAGACGAGATGGTCAAGTTCACCAAATAGCTTTTGAAAATGGTGATAAAACTGACGAGTTGGCCGTGATTGATACTTGCGGCAAACGTAATACGGGTACGCGTGTACACTTTTGGCCTAATCCGAAATATTTTGATTCATCAAAATTTTCCGTCTCTAAACTGTTGCATGTTTTGCGCGCAAAAGCAGTGCTTTGCCCTGGTTTAAGCATTAAGTTTGAAGATAAAGTTAATAAAGAAAGTTATCAGTGGTATTTCGAAGATGGATTACGAGATTACCTTACTCAAGGTTTGAAAGACTTTGAGACTCTTCCCAACGATGCACCTTTTGTTGGCACGTTTTCTGGTAACGGAGAAACCGCTGATTGGGCGGTAACGTGGTTGCCTGAAGGTGGCGATATGGTTACAGAAAGTTATGTAAACTTAATCCCCACTGCTCAAGGTGGTACCCATGTAAATGGATTAAGACAAGGTTTGTTAGATGCCATGCGCGAGTTTTGTGAGTTTAGAAACTTGCTACCAAGGGGCGTAAAAATAACGGCTGATGATATATGGGAAAAGTGTTGCTACATTTTATCTACGAAAATGCAAGACCCACAATTTGCAGGGCAAACTAAAGAACGTTTATCATCTCGTCAAGCAGCCGCCTTTGTATCCGGTATTGTAAAAGATGCATTTAGTTTATGGTTAAATCAACATACCGATGTAGCCGACTTACTGGCTGAATTGTGTATTAATAATGCACAAAAACGTCTTCGCCAAAGTAAGAAGGTAGCGCGTAAAAAGGTTACACAAGGGCCGGCATTGCCTGGCAAATTAACCGACTGTTCGGGCCAAGACAACGAAAGAAGTGAACTTTTTTTAGTTGAAGGGGATTCTGCTGGTGGCTCTGCAAAACAGGCTCGAGATCGTGAATTTCAAGCCATCATGCCCTTACGCGGAAAAATATTAAATAGCTGGGAAGTTGATTCCTCTCAAGTGCTAGCTTCTCAAGAAATTCATGATATTTCAGTTGCGTTAGGTATTGATCCCGATTCAACTGATTTAAGCGGCTTACGATACGGGAAAATATGTATTTTAGCTGATGCTGACTCTGATGGACTGCATATTGCTACTCTTTTATGTGCGTTATTTGTGAAGCACTTCAGAACACTTGTAGATACAGGCCATGTGTATGTTGCAATGCCTCCACTATTTCGAATAGATGTGGGCAAGGAAGTATACTACGCGCTAGATGAGAGTGAAAAACAAGGTATTTTAGACAGAATAGAAGCGGAGAAGAAGCGCGGTAAGGTTAACGTACAAAGATTCAAAGGTTTGGGCGAAATGAATCCGCTGCAATTACGCGAAACTACTATGGACCCTAATACACGCCGTCTTGTTAGGCTTACCAGTCAAGATGCCGAAGGTATGCTTGAGCTAATGGATATGCTGTTATCTAAAAAACGTTCGCCAGATAGGAAGGCTTGGTTGGAAAGCAAAGGTAATTTGGCGCAGGTTTAGGTGGTTAGTAAAGCATAAGTTGACAAACGCTAGTAAATGGTGGGGCTATTCGCCCTCTAATTTCCCAATTCCTTTACCGATAGCCTATGTTCGCATGACATTGCAAACTAACAC
>DDIL01000058.1:0-1505 GCA_002338515.1 Glaciecola sp. UBA1851
TCATCACCGTCTTTGCTTGTTTTTAAACCCGCATAACGTTTTTTACTCCCCAGTTCAGAGCCTCGGATAGTCGGCATTAAAAATTGACTAAAATGGGTTTCAAATTCAATTTCTAAATCACACTCAAGTTGATATTGCTGCTTAAGCTTTTCTTGCCATTTGTGGTTAATTTGAAGGGCAAGTGATTGACCAATCTCAGTTGCTTGTTCATTCGAGTATGCTGCATTTAACCATACAAAGGTAGAGTCGGTATCGCCATAAATGACCTCATAGCCCGCTTGTTCAATCCATTTGGCAGTGGTTTGCATAATGTCATGCCCACGCATGGTGATTGAACTAGCTAGGCGCGTATCGTAAAACGGGCAACCACCTGAGCCTAATACCCCATAAAATGAGTTCATCAGAATTTTTATGGCTTGGCTGCGAGCAGCATCTTTGTTTTTCTTTGCCTCATCGCGCTGTTGCCAAAGTGAGGTGATAATGTCGGGTAGAAAATGTTTGTCTCGACTAAACTTGGCACCCTTGTAGCCCTCTATGGCATCATTAGGTGATGCTAAGCCTTCTACTAAGCCAAGCGGATCAATCTTAAATGTTCGAATAATGGAGGGGTATAGACTCTTAAAATCTAATACTAAAACGTGCTGATATAAACCTGGCTTTGAACTCATTACATAGCCTCCAGGACTTGCTAAACCACCATCTATTGGACGATTAGGCGACACATAACCAGCTCGATGCAACTTAGGTAAGTATAAATTTATAAAGGCTGCCACCGAGCCGCCCATTCGGTCTAACTCAAGGCCAGTTAACTGACTACGCAAGGTTAAGAAATCGAGTACTTTTGTGTGCGCAAAAATATCCAGTACTAGCTGGCAATCTTGCAAATTGTATTTAGCTAGCTTAACTTTATTGTGTTTAAAATCATGCTCAATTTGGGCAAGTCGGTCATCAACATCTTCGGTTTGTTTACCTTTGCCAAGTAATGTTTGGGCAACATTTTCCAAGCTAAAACTATCGAATTGATAGGTGGCGGTTTTAAGTGCGTCAATGCCATCCACCACAACTCTTCCCTGCATGGATACAAACCCTTGATTCACTTCATTTCTGGCGTCTCGCCAATTAATAGGTTTGTTGTCGCGGCCAAGGATCAGTTCAACGCCATGCAAAGCAGCGCGCTCAATCAGTAAACGAAAATCAAAGTTGACCACGTTCCAACCAATTATGATGTCAGGATCAAGACTATTCACATGTATAACGAATTGCTCTAGCAACGATTTTTCATTATTTACCCAAATAATGAAATCATCGGCCGCTTGATTTTCACCAATCATCAAAACGCTTTTATGCGTATCGCTGGCAAATCCAATGGAAAACAACTCACCCTGCTCACTGCACTCTATATCAATAGACAAGACCTTAAACTCAGGTACAAATTTACTGTGCTTTAACTGGCTGCTTTTGAGTTCAATAATCTCAATGTTAGTGGCAACACGTTTACCTGAAAA
>DDIL01000058.1:1834-3001 GCA_002338515.1 Glaciecola sp. UBA1851
AAAGAGCATATTCGTTTGGTTAAAATACAACCCACCTACATGTTGATGCTCAAAGGTCTTTAATGACAGTGCTTTATAGTGGTGCTTAATGCGATTATCTGCCAGTAACCGCGATGCCTTTTCGGCATCATTTTGACGAATAAAAAACACCACTTGCTCAGCGTTTGATATGGTTTTAACTACACCACTATCCGTTACCACCCAACATTCAAAGTAGGTTTTACCATAACGCTCTATGCTGCGTGCGGTAAGAATAAATCCTTCAATGGATACTGGCATGTGTTAGAACCGAAGCGATTGGATATTAAAGAATAGGGAAGGTAAGGGTAAACATAGTAGATAGCAAGTTAGAATGGAACTCTCTCAATATACTCATTTAAAAAATATCTTCAAAACTATCTTTTGTAACAGCCTGTTGCCTTTTACATTATTCAACATATATTCATTCATAGGTAATGAGGCTTACAAAGCTTACAAACTTTATTTTAGACGATAACGTACAACTTTGACGAGCAGATGAACTAAAAGCTGTAAACAGCAGGTCTCATTTATTCCTTTAGCCTTTTCATAAATTGGAGAATATTTCCTTATGGCAAACGAACGAGCAGTATTAGCAGGTGGGTGTTTCTGGGGCATGCAAGATCTCATTCGCAAGCGCGAAGGGATTATATCAACACGAGTAGGATATACCGGTGGTGAAGTACCTAACGCAACGTATCGTAACCATGGTAATCACGCTGAGGGTATCGAAATAATTTTCGATAATGAAGTCACCACTTATCGAGATATATTGGCGTTTTTCTTTCAAATTCATGACCCCAGCACACCAAATAGACAAGGTAATGATATGGGGGCTTCTTATCGTTCTGCTATTTATTATGTGTCGGATGACCAACACGAAGTCGCTAAACAAACCATTATTGATGTAGATGCATCAGGTTTATGGCCGGGTAAAGTGGTAACGGAAGTTGAGCCTGTTGGTGATTTTTGGGAAGCAGAGCCTGAGCATCAAGATTACCTAGAAACTCGTCCAAATGGATATACTTGTCATTTCGCTAGGCCTGACTGGGTATTACCTTCAGCCAAATAAAAATTGGTTTGCTAGCATGTAGATTTATAAACTGACACAGCCGGAATAAGCCTACATGCTAATTCGAAGTATGATTA
>DDIL01000127.1 GCA_002338515.1 Glaciecola sp. UBA1851
AATTTTTACCTGCAAGTTTAGACACAGCTACCGCCATGGTTAGCACACAAGGAAATGTCATTACTGAGCGAACCGGTTTAGTTAATCGTAATTTAGGGTTGGTTGACCAAGATACTAGAATGCAGCATGTGGTTATACGAGTAGAAGATCCATATGGTCTTAAAACTGACGAATCAAGCATCAAGTTTGGTACTTATGTAAAAGTCACGTTTGCTGGAAAAGAATTAAAAAACGTGTTTAAAATTCCACAGTCATTGGTTAATAAGCGAAAAATTTGGTTATTAGATGATGAAAACAAACTGAACTCTCACGATGTAAATGTGATTAGAGAAGAAGGAACGTACTTCTATATTGATAGCGGATTATCAGACCGTGACAGGCTAGTTAAAAATTTACCCGAGTATCCAAAAAATGGAATGGAAGTAAGAATCAAAGAAGAACCCAATGCACAGCTTAGTAATATTGTTGCCGCTAAAAATGTAGCTAAGTGAGAGAATAAATTATGAATAATTACGCCTCTTCACGCACCAATCCCACCAGCGGAATCATTGCCTATTTTGCTCGCAACCCGGTGGCAGCTAACTTAATGATGTTTATGATCATTTTGCTAGGTGTATTTAGTTATTTTACTGTACAAAAGCAAATGTTTCCTAATGTTGAAATTAACTATATTAATGCAAACATTAATTACCCGGGCGCTTCACCTCAAGAAATAGAAGAATCGATCACCATAAAAATAGAAGAAGCGGTTAAAGACTTGCCTGAAATTAAAAAAAGTATTGGGCGTTCTTGGCGCGGTGGTGGACGCGTCACAATGGAAATCCAACTTGATGAACACCTTCCTGATGTACTGGATAAAATAAAATCTAGAGTAGATAGCGTTGCTACTTTTCCTGCTGCAATGGAACCCATCACAGTTACGCAAATAGAATTTCAACAAGACGTCATCAGTATGGCCTTAGTTGCTGACTTACCGCTCACTGAATTAAAGCCAATTGCAAAAGAAATAGAAGATGATTTATTGGCATTAAACAATGTACAACTTGCCAGTGCGGGTACCCCTAATGATGAAATTGCAGTCGAAATACTGCCTGAAATGTTGCGTAAATATAACCTGACTATTAATGATGTCACACAAGCAATTAGACGGTATTCTGCTAACTATTCAGCGGGTCAAATTCGAACCGATGCCGGCACCATTGCGGTAAGAGTTGAAAATCAATTTTATAATGGCGAAGAGTTTGCTTACATACCGGTTAAAATCGGTTCAGGTGGATCTAGAGTATTACTAAAAGATGTCGCAACCATTAAAGATGGATTTGAAGAAGGCGAACGCTATTTTAAATTTAATGGTTCAAACGCCATCTGGATTGAAGTAAAAGCTACCCGTACGCAAAATATCATCCCAGTGGCCGATTCGGTTAAAGCTTATATAGAACAAAAATCAAAAGACCTGCCGCAAGGAGTAGAGCTTGAAGCGGTGGTAGATTTTACCTATTACCTAAATGGTCGTTTAGATATGATGCTGAACAACCTTATGCAAGGTGCGGTTTTAGTATTTTTAATGCTAATGATATTTTTGCGTTTTAAGCTCGCGTTTTGGGTAATGATTGGATTACCTGTTTGTTTCTTAGGCGCAATGGCATTAATGCCAGTAGTAGGCGTAACCATTAATATTATGTCACTATTTGCCTTTATTATGGTGCTAGGGATAGTGGTGGACGACGCCATTGTTATTGGTGAAAGTGCTTATACGGAAATAGAGAAAAACGGAAATTCTGTCCAAAATGTTGTGATTGGAGCTAAGCGAGTTGCCACTCCTGCTACATTTGGTGTGTTGACCACAATGGCAGTATTTGCACCTGTGTTATTCAGTAGTGGGCCGTCAGCCGACTTCTTTTTTAACATATCAGCAGTAGTCATGTTATGTTTAGCTTTCTCGTTAGTTGAATCGAAACTTATATTACCTTCTCACATAGCTAGCTCTACCATTAAACCATTACCAAAAGATAGCTGGCGCGTAAAATTTAACGACAAATTCTTTGGATTTGTTAATGGACCATATAAAAATTTCATTCGTTTCTGTACGAAATGGCGATGGTTTACATTACTTTTCTTTATATTAATGCTTGCTATTGCACAATCATTGATAAGTGCCAATTTTGTAAGAATGGTACCAGAGCCTAAAGTGCCTCACGACTTCCCAAGTATTGATATTGAAATGAGTGAAACCATTTCTGATAAAGAAACCATTGCGGCTCTACAAACAATAGAACAAGTTATTTTGGATGTAGAAGAAGATATTAAAGCAGAGTACGGCAGCGGGATGGTTGCTGACATTATGGTGTTCAATCAAGGCAGAAATGAAGGCCAATTGATGGCGCCATTAGTAGATGAAGACGACCGACATTTTAATACATTTGAACTAGCAAGAAGATGGCGTGAAAAAATCCCTGAAATATCAGGTATGAAGTCATTTACTATCCGTGACGATGTTGGCGGTGGCGGTGGAAATGATGGTGAGTTTGGTTACCTTATTTTTGGTGCAGATATCGCCAAATTAAATGAAGCGGGCCGTTATTTAATTAGTAAACTTCAAGAGCAAAAAGGCGTATTTGATGTTAGCTCAACCATAGATCCTGATAGCAAAGAAGTGCAAATGTCACTCAAACCTGTTGCTTATGATTTAGGCTTGGATTTAGCCAGTATAGCCGGTCAAGTTGGCTCGAGTTTTTATGGTGGCGAAGCTCAACGTGTATTACGAAATGGTGAAGAAGTCAGGGTAATGGTTCGTTATCCTCAACTAACCCGCGAGCGCTTTGCCGAACTGAAGTATACGGTTATTACCACCCCTTCTGGACAGGAAGTCATGCTGGGCGATGTAGTCGATTTAACTGAAGCGCCAGGCATTAGTTATATTCGCCGAGAAGGTGGTTATAGAAGCGTGTATGTTTGGGGCTCTATAGACGAAGAAGTTATTGAGCCAAACGAAGTGGTAAAAAATATTAAAGAAAATTTACTACCTGATATGACACAAATGTTCCCAGGTGTAAAAACTGAGTTAGGCGGGAAAATAGAAGAGCAACAAGCGCAAGAGCTTGAGCAATTAATTTTCTTTTTAACTGGTTTAGCCTTTGTATATTTGTTGTTGGCTATTCCACTGAAAAGCTATGCTCAGCCGCTTATTATTATGTCGGTTATTCCTTTTAGCTTCACTGGCGCAATTTGGGGGCACTTCTTCTTTGGATTAGATATAAGCTTGTTCTCGTTCTTTGGGCTTATTGCCGCAGCAGGTGTAGTAGTAAATGATTCGTTGGTGATGACTGACTATGTTAATACCAGACGCGCTGAAGGGGTAAGTGTTAAAGAGTCAGTAATAGAAGCAGGTTGTGCGCGCTTTAGAGCCATAACATTAACGTCTATTACAACATTTGCCGGTGTTCTACCCATTATGTTTGAAACCAGCTTACAAGCCGCTTTTGTTATTCCCATGGCGGTTGGACTTGGTTTTGCGGTTATGTATGCAACCATTGTTACACTGATACTAGTGCCAAGCTTATACATAATTGGTAACGATATAGGTCGTGCCTTTAAGTTCGTATTTGGTGGGTTAGCAAATAAACTTAAATTTGCCAAGCAACAACCACCTATTGCCACTAATCAAGAAGAAAAAGCTTAAATAATTCAAACTATTCACACCTAGCCTTTTAGTCTAGGTGTGAATACTCCAAAGACTAAAACACGACTATCTTACTATAACACTTCACCTTTAAAAGATTGACAGCTTTAAAGCTTCTTCGAAATCATACTTAAGAACAAATTTGTCTTTATGAAAATAGTTATAAAGCCGATACATACCGGTAATGACAAAATAATAAAATATTAGAGTTTGATTGCCCTGCTTAGGATAATAATTTATGGCAAAAGTCCTTATAGTTGACGATTCCTTGTTAATCAGAAAATATTTGAAGGGTATTCTCGAAAAAGCTGGATTCGAAACGGAATTAGCCCAAAACGGACAGGAATGTTTAGAAAAAATACCAACATTTAATCCTGATGTGATCACATTAGACGTCAACATGCCTGTGATGGACGGCATCACTTGTTTGAAACAAATTATGAGTAAATTTCCAAAACCTGTTTTGATGGTTTCGTCATTAACTTATAAAGGAGCAAGCTCTACTTTTAAGGCGCTAGAACTAGGAGCAGTTGATTATATATCTAAACCTCAAAGCGCAGTTTCTCAAAATAATCCATCTGAAGCTGAACTATTAGTTAGGAAAGTTGTTAGCGCTTCTAAGTCTCATATCAGCTTAAATGCACACTTAAGACAAACAAATAAGTCAAAGATAAAAAACCAACCACCACTATTTGTGAAACGGACATTCCAAACCGACGCTAGTCAAATAGAAGCAATCGTGATTGGCGTATCAACTGGCGGTCCTAGTTGTTTACAAGTAATTCTTGAAAACATCCCTGCTACATTTCCTGTTCCTATAGTTATTGCTCAACATATGCCTGCCAGATTTACAGAAGTTTTTTCGCAACGTCTAGATAAACTCTGCGAGTTAAACGTTTTAGAAGTCACCTCTTTAACAGAGTTGAAAAGTGGCCATGTATATTTAGCAAAAGGCGATGCCGATATAGAATTTTTACGAAAAAATAATCGACTAATGGTTCGATCTTTGCCATCCGACAAAAATTATTTATGGCATCCAAGCGTATCTAAATTAGTAGATACAGCAGTATCACAAATAAACCCTAAAAAATTGATATGTGTTCAACTAACAGGCATGGGTAACGATGGTGCTAACGCAATGCACAATGCACATCAATTAGGGTCGTATTGTATAGCGGAATCAGAAGAAACTGCAGTAGTTTATGGCATGCCTAAGGAACTAGTAACGTTAGGAAGTGCCGATGCCGTTCTTCCGAATTACAAGATTGCCAACGCAATAATGGAAAAAATATAGAGTCAAAAAAAAAGGCTAACTCTAGTTAGCCTTCACATTTCATATACAATTTTTCGCATTGCCTATACTTGCATCTCTGGTACGTCATCAGGCACCACTAAATCACCTGCGGTCAAAGATTTAATTTCTTCAACACTTACGCCTGGAGCGCGTTCTCTTAATATAAACTTACCGTCTTCAATATCCATTAACGCTAAATCGGTCAAAACACGTTTAATGCAGCCTTTGCCTGTTAGAGGTAACGTACATTCGCTTAATAGTTTTGATTGTCCAGACTTAGAAGCGTGTGTCATAGTCACGATAATATTGTCAGCGCCAGCAACTAAATCCATTGCACCGCCCATACCTTTAATAAGCTTACCCGGTATCATATATGAAGCAATATTACCTTGGCAATCTACTTCAAATGCACCTAATACAGTCAAGTCAACATGACCGCCTCTGATCATTGCAAAGCTGTCAGCAGATGAAAAGATTGATGCACCAGTTACCATGGTTACGGTTTGCTTACCGGCGTTAATTAAGTCTGCGTCTACTTCATCTTCGGTTGGGAATTCCCCCATTCCTAACAAACCATTTTCAGATTGCAACATTACTTGCATACCATCTGGAATATAGTTTGCAGCTAAAGTAGGAATACCAATTCCCAAGTTAACATAGAAACCGTCTTGGAATTCTTGCGCAACGCGCTGTGCAAGTTGTTCACGAGTTAATGCCATTATCTAATTCTCCTATGCGCTACGTACAGTGCGTTGTTCAATGCGTTTTTCAAAAGTGCCTTTTATTAGACGATTAACATAAATACCAGGCAAATGTATTTCATCTGGATCTAGTTCGCCTACTTCAACAATTTCTTCAACTTCAACTACCGCAATTTTACCCGCAGTAATGGCCATAGGATTAAAGTTCCTAGCTGTTTTTCTAAATACTAAATTACCGTATTTATCTGCCTTCCAAGCTTTACCAATTGAAAAGTCACCAATAATTGCCTCTTCAAGAATATAGTGGCGGCCATCAAACTCACGTGATTCTTTTCCTTCGCCAACTGGTGTGCCATAACCAGTTGCAGTATAAAACGCGGGAATACCCGCTCCGCCTGCTCGCATTTTCTCAGCAAGTGTACCTTGTGGTGTTAACTCGACCTCAAGCTCTCCGCTCATCATTTGTTGTTCAAACAATGCGTTTTCACCAACATAAGATGCAATCATTTTTTTGATTTGTTTATCTTCAAGCAAAACGCCAAGACCTGCGCCATCAACACCCGCATTGTTAGAGGCAACCGTTAAACCTTTAGTACCTTTTCTTTTAATTTCTTTAATTAAATTTTCTGGTATACCACACAAACCAAAACCGCCGGCTACTACCGTCATATTATCTTCAAGACCCGCTAAGGCCTCCTCGTAACTAGATACTACTTTGTCAAATCCCGACACTTTATTCTCCTAAAAAGTTATCGATACAAGGCTATATTAATAGCTGAAATTGTTTTACACATATTAGCCGTATGGCTAATGTGTTATGAAACTTGTTGTAAGCAATGCTTCGTTGAATCTATACATCATGGAATAAGAATGATAGATTACTTTATATAAATCAAATTGTATTTTTAAATCAATTGATAAATATTTTAAATGAATAGCTGTTATGTGTCTTCATGTTCCTCTAACTAATTATTAACATTATCAAAAACAATTACTTACCAATATGGCGTGTCAGGTGAAGACGTAATGAATATACCAATTAATCAGGTTATGGCTTTTTGTGCAGTTGCAAGAAGTGGTAGTTTTGCGCAGGCGGCCTTGCAATTGCATTTATCCCAACCAGCGTTAAGTATTGCAATACGAAATCTTGAACAAGCATTAGGCGGTAAATTGTTAGATAGAACCACCAGAAATGTAGCGCTAACACCGGAGGGAAGCGCATTTTACCCGGTAGCAAAAAGATTGTTATCTGACTGGGATCAATCCCTCACCGATGTAAAAAACCATTTTTCACTGGCAAGAGGTAAGCTTGAAATCGCCGCTATGCCAACCTTTGCAACTAACTTATTACCCAAAATACTATCTGATTTTCATACTCAATATCCGCATATTAATGTGACGGTACATGATGTAATTGCCGAAACGGTAGTTGAAATGATTCGAGGATCACGATGTGAATTGGGCATTACATTTTTACCAGTAGACGCATCTGATTTAACTTTCACACCACTTTATAGTGATAAGTTTGTCGCTATTTTGCCAAAAGGCCATGAGCTTTTAAAAAATAAACATTTAACCTGGAAACAATTTCTACGTTTTCCACAAGTAAGTTTACAAAAACCAGCTGGAACACGCGCACTCATTGACCAAGCATTAAGTAATAAGGGATTAGAATTAACGCCTGTTTTTGAATCTCACCAATTAGTCAGCATTGGTAGAATGGTGAGCCAAGGATTAGGATTAAGTGTAGTACCGAGCACAAGCAAAGCCCAAATGCAGGAAATGGGCCTTGAAATCAGGCCAATAAAGGCCCCTGAAATTAGACATAAAGTAGGGCTTATTCAAAGAAAGCAGCAGAGTATTTCTACTGCCTCTGAAGCAATAAAGGAAATGATATTAAATCTAAAGCTTACCTAAAATTCATGCAGCCAATCTGTCAAAAAATACACAAGAAAAAGTTAATCTGGTTTATGGTATGAGTAAATAATACATATATCGGTATGTCACTTTTTCATCAATCTAAACGTAAAATGCCTTAAGAGCCTCTAGTATTCTTTTACTCGCTTTGCCATCACCGTAAGGATTAATAGCAGTACTCATATTGTTGTACGCTGCTGAGTCGCTTAACAGTCGTGCTAACTCAGTTTGAATTGTATCTACTTTAGTGCCTACAAGTTTAACCGTACCAACTGATATAGCTTCTGGTCGTTCAGTTGTATCTCTCATTACTAATACAGGTTTTTTTAACGTTGCCGCCTCTTCTTGAATGCCGCCAGAGTCCGTTAATATTAAATAGCATTTCTTCATCAAGTAAACAAATGGCAAGTAATCTAAAGGCTCCATTAAATATATATTGTCGATGTTTGAAAGTAACCGTTTCACGGGCTCTTGCACATTTGGATTTAAATGAACTGGGTAAACGATTTGACAGTCTTGATGAGTGGAAGCAACATCTGCAATCGCCTTACACATTTGCTCAAAGCCTTCCCCGAAACTTTCTCGTCGATGACCCGTTACTAAAATAAGTTTTTTATTTGGATCCAGAAAAGAGAATTGCTTTTCACACGGCCTGCTTAGTGTTTTATCGTTGTCTAATAAATCTAAAACATTCACTAAGGCATCAATAATTGTGTTACCTGTGATTACAATTTTATCCTTAGGAATCGATTCAGCCAATAGATTATTAGCTGATAACTGGGTAGGCGCAAAATGCAGTCTTGATAGTGCACTTGTGAGTTTACGATTTGCTTCCTCTGGCCAAGGTGCGAATAAATTTCCAGTGCGAAGACCAGCTTCAATATGGCCAGACGGTATTTTCTCATAATACGCTGCTAAGCTCGCACTAAAGGTAGTAGTAGTGTCACCATGTACTAATACCATATCGGGTTTTTCTGCCCTTAAAATGCCTTTTAAACCGAGTAAAATAGCGCCGGTAAGTTCAGATAAATCTTGTCCTGATTTCATCAATGCAAGGTCGTAATCTGGTTTTATTTCAAACAAAGATAGTACTTGATCTAACATCTGACGATGTTGGCCTGTTACACACACTTTAATATTAAAAAAGCTGTCGTCTTGCAACGCTTTTATCAATGGTGCCATTTTTATTGCTTCTGGCCTTGTGCCAAATACACATAAGATATTCACTTATTGTCACCGTTATTGCGTAATTGAACCATCAATTAACTCCAATTTCGAAAAGGGTAAATACCGCAATGAAAATACTGAAAAGTGATGACACGTTTCATGCAATATTGCCTCGTCAGTTGGTTTTAATGTACTTTCATCTGTTTCTATAAAAGCTTCATGAACTAAGTGAACAGTACATGGCATAAGACGAATCAAATCATCAATATTTTCAGTATCGTTTAAGCCATTTCCTTTTTGTAGAAACACCTCATAACCGCTATTCATTAAATAAGAGATATCTTCATGACTTTTGGTTAGCGTATTTTGATAACCATAAAAATAACTGATTGCTAATGGAACATCTATGCTCAAACTCCAACTTGTAATAGACTCGAGCATCAATTGAACCTCGCGATTTTGCATATATTTATTAGTGAGTTCGGTGGGAAGATACAAACCTGAAATTTCTATATTTTTTTCATTAGCTAATAATATTAGGTTTTCTACACGTGCAATTTGTTGGTTAACAATATGAGTATGATTACAGTTTTCTTCTATCTTGTCAGATTCAAAACAACTGTAGTATTGCGTAGGTAAGTACAAACCAAGCCAAAATGAAAACTTGTTGGCATAAGGAGAATTAAACACATTTTGTAAAATAGCACTTTGAAGAAAATCTACGTCACCATATTTTGTCCATTGAATAACAATGCTGCTAAAACCATGCTTGTGCGCAAGAGACAATTGCTCATCCCATTGCTTTTGCGAGAGAGTTTCATCTTGTAAAAGCGGTTGATAAAAAAGTGATTTAGCGTGAACTATATTGAATAGGCAGAGCAAACAAAAAACATAAATAATAGATTTAATATTCATATGTCACATTAACAACTAATCCACTTGAGTCTTGGCTCAGGTTACCTGTTAAATTAAACCTTGCTTCAACCTTTACGGATAATCGGTCCAATACATCATCATAGGTATCTCTAACAAAATATTCATCTAATTGAACACCTAAACCTAACGATACTTCGTCAAATTCATTTTTCCCGTTTACCGACAAGCTATCAATTTTTCTGTAGTCATACCTTACACTGCCATAATACTTTAATGTTCTGTAAGCACTTTGAGAAATATTATGTGTTTTTCCAAAATCAAAAAATGCCTGTCCGATTGACTGCTTAGAATTATAAAAATAAGTATAGTCGTAATAGAATAATCGCTCATACCAAGACGAATCGGCGCGCCAATCTCGTCTTAAATTGTGTCGACTAAATGCGTCACCAAACAGCTTTATAAACCCATCCACACTACTACTATTATCAACGAACTTTAACGCACCAGTTGCTAATTTAAAATTAATATCATCGAAAGGTTTATAAGTGACGCCTAACTCAATTGCTGTATTTTTAAAAATATCTTCATCTGTTCCATTAGTGGAAAACTGACTGTAAACACTAGCACCAGAATTAATACTATTGAAAAAGTACTCCGTACGTAATGAAAGATTGTTGGTTGGCAGTGTATCACTCACCTCTGAGTTTTCATTGATGAAAAATACATCCCCCATAATGGCACCCGAGGCATGCGACGCACTTAACGTTACTTCCCAAAATTTTTCAGTATTCTCATAAAGTCTTCTTAATGCCCAGTCTTTGTTAGTTTTTAACCTAGCTGTTTTTGAGGCATCAAATAACTGCTTTAGATACTGATTGGTATTTTCATTTTGTTGTAACCGCTGGGACAGGTATGCCATTTGTTCATACTGTTCAGGGCTTAGTAAGCCTGAAGACTCTTCGAGTTCCTCAAAAATATCTAATGCCTGTTGCGGTGACTCCTCTACCAACGCATACGCTAATGAAAGTTGAGCATTAAAGTTAGCAGGATCTTTTTCAATCGAAACAGTAAGCGCCTCTATATAGCCTTGCTTTTGACCTAGTGCTTGATATAAGTTGGCTTGTCTTAACCACTTATTCGAGTCTAAATCTGACTGTTCAATAGATTGTTTTGATGTTAGTTCAAGTGCTTCTTTATAACTTCCTTTCGCAATAAGTGAGTTAATATAAAGGTCATTATCCTTTTCATCTAATACTTTCTTAGAGTCTAACATGGCTATAGCTGCGTCATAGTTTTCCAATTCGTAAAACAATAACGCTTGTTGAAATTGCCAATTTTCATTTCGATTTTGAACGGGAATAGATTCTAACAACGACAACGCATCATCGTATTGTTTTAATGAATAAAGCACATTCAACTTCATATATTTTAATTGATATGAGTCGTCAGTTAATTCTAATTTGTTGATACTGAGTAAAGCGCTATCTGCATTACCCGATGCTGTGTAACATACCGTTAATATTCTATGATGATGCAAGGCTTGAGTTGGTTTGTTAGTAATAAAATCAATAGCCTTTTCGCATTGTAAACTTTTCCTTATTAATTGTGCTGAAGTAAAACTATCATCTTCATATTCAACTATATAATTAAATAGCCTGTTGTCTATAATCAAATCGCTAGGACTGACTACACTGAGAAGTCGGCTAGTTAATACTCTTTTCAATTCGCCATTGAAGGGTAAATTCGCAATAAGACGTATTTTTGCAATATCCGTGTTTTCAGATTTCACATAAAGGTAAGTCGCAATATCTAAATATTGAATATTTCCTGTAAGATTAAAAATTTGTTCAGCAATCTGAGCTGCTTTTGCCCAGTTGGATGTACTTTGGTAAACTTCTAACAAAATACCTAATGACCATATATCTTGTTTTCCAGATAGATTATTAAGTAGTTCAGTGTTGTTGTTTTGGGCTATGTATCGTTCAATTGCTAACCTATTGAGTCGTGCAATTACTTCTTGATCATATAGTTTGAGGGCTAACATCTCATTAGCACTTAGCAGTGATGATGCGTATTCCAGCCAATTGTAGAGATATCGTTCATTCTTCAAGCAATCTATTAGCAGTTCCTTTGCATTTTGAACGGCATCAAATTTTAGATATGTATCTATTTTTTGATTACAAGAAAAAACATCCAATTGCACAAGTTGCAATGCATATGAATTTTCAGATTCATTTAAAAGCGTTAAATACTGTAACTGTTCAATCCTGGTTAGTAATGCATTTTTGTTTAACCAATCTAAACCAGATATAGCAAGCATTAAATTGGAATCTGAAATTCGTTGCTGTGTCCAAGCTCTAATTGCTTTTACCGTTAATTCAGTGTCAGCAAGATTAGTAAACTCATTAAATATTTCCTCTTTACCTTTGTTGCTTTTCAATAGTAGCTCAATATACGTGTTATCAATAACCGTACTATTTATATCGCTGTATAAAGAAATATGAAGCAATGCACCTTTTACATCACCTTGCTCTAGTAAGGCAAACATAATCATTTCAACAATTTGAGGGTTAAAATTCACCTGCGCGTTATGACTATTAAACAATAAAATGGCACTATCAAAAGCATTAAGCCCAACTAATCTCTCGATAGCTCTTGAAATAATGGATAGCTTTTGCGTATTGTTTAACGATATTTGTAGATTCAACTTTTGGATGTAAGAAAGTAGTAAATCAGAATTGTCCAACTGAAACACCATCTCTAGCCAAATTTCTAATATAGTTTGGTTGAATATTTCAGATGCAATTAAAGAAAGTATTGTGTCTAAATCTTTTAATGATAGCGCAAGATCTTGTGCTAGTTGTTTGTAGGGCTGATATCTGGGGGCTCGTTCTATGGCATAAAGTGCCTCAACAAGCGCACCTTCGTAATCCCCTCTTCTTTGCAGGCGATATGCTTTTTCAATATATGGATACGAAATAAACTTTTCGTAATCGGTTAACTGACTATTTTCTTTAGTGTCGTCTGAGTAAACATAGCTACTGGTGAATAGAATAATTATTAGACAAAAGAACTTCATTAGTCTTTGTCTCGCCGTGAAATAAAGTCGGAAATAACGGTTTCTATGCTCAATTGACGTTTTACCTGTTGAAACAGAATATCATCTACTACTTCTTGAGTCACAATAGACCGATTAATCAAAAAATCACCCAACTTCGTATCTTTAGAAAAATCAAACTCAAACATTATTTGATTGAAAACCGTAGGTTCAATAAAACCAGCCCTCTGAATTGCCTCACCAAATTGAATTTGAAGACTAAAGAAATAATCTAAAATAATGTCAGCTTCTTTCGAATTAATACGTTTTTGCTCGATGGCTTGCATGATTTCAGGGTGAGGATCGCAATCAATGTTTAAATAGTGATATCTCAATCCTATTGTTACTGCACCTGTTTGACATAACACATACTCAATTTCGCAACCTAAACGTCTGGATAATATAGATAAAACAATTGGCGACAAGCTATTCTCACAAGCAAGTGTAAGTTTATTGTTTTGCATCCTTAATGGAAGTACTTTGTATTTAAGTGCCTGCACGCTATCTAAATACTCTATGACTTGCTTTTGTAAGCCAAACGGATTAATGCTTTCATAAGATGTATTTGCCTGTTTAGCTAATGCAACTCCAAGCGCATCGCTGGAAATTAACCCAAGACGTAATAATGTTTGCCCGAGTTTTTCAAATACAAAACGTTGCTCTAATGCTTGCTCAACTTGTATTCTACCAACTTTGTTGTTTTCAATTAAAATTTGCCCCAGTGATTGAAACTCTGGTTTTTCAGATATACTAGGGTAAGTATGATCTGTTTTTGTCCATGCAAACTTACCGCCACTTTTTTTAGTTAGCATAACCTGTTTAATCGCTCTCAAAGTAGCTAAGAAATTAATAAGATTACTCCACAACAACCTTATGGGACCAAAGCATACATGCATTATTCCATAATACTGCCAAACAAAAATTGCTCGTTGTAGCATTCGATTGAGTAGAAAAAGAAGATTTAATTGCAGAAGAAATATGCTTAATTCATCATCTAAAAATATTGATAAATACTTATATCCATCAGGAAAAATTAGGTAATAAATAGTTAATACAACAATATTTAAAAAGATAATAGTGGCGATAAAGCTAACGAAATGTGAAATGATGCCTTTTCGATCACGCCAAAGGAAATAATTCATTTTCCAATCTTTTGCCCATTTTAGTTTTTTTGTACCTTGATAAACAATACCAATAATCCAACGGGCTTTTTGACGAACAGATGCGCTTAATGTGTCAGGAAAATACTCTCTAACGCATACAACATTACCTTGTTTGTTACTTTTTGTTAGTGATGACTCGTCAAATTTTACATATTTAGAGTCTGTAACAGAAAAATGAACAAATATTTCTTTCATTCCCCATTCTCTAATTCTAAAACTAATATCGTAATCTTCGGTCAGAGACTCGATATCAAATGCTAGACCGTCCCCTTCTTCAATTAGTTTAAGTATGGCTTTTCGACTAAAACACGTCCCAACTCCAGCACTTGGTACTTGCCCTGTAATAGATTCTCTCACTACCATCTCTTTTCCATGAGTTTCGGAAAGTTCATCTATATAGTGACATGATGTCATTTTTAATACATTGGTAGTGAGCGGGTATACAGGGATTTGGACCAAATCATTTTTTTTAAGAAGGTAATTGAATAGCCTCAACTCCATCGCCGACACAACATCTTCTGCATCATGAAGCACAAAACCAGAAAATTTAATATTACTCTGGTTTTCAAAAGATAAAATTGCGGCAATAACATTATTTAGACAATCTGCTTTTGTAGTTGGGCCAGGTCTCGCAGTTATCACTTTTCTAATGTTTGGATAGTGTTTGCTTACAGCATCAACTTCACGCTGAGTTTCAATATCATTTGGATAGGTTCCAACAAAAATAAAATAATTTTCGTAATCCATTTCTGAAGACATAAGCGTTAGCATACTTTTTATAACGCTAGCTTCATGCCATGCTGGAACCATGATGGCGATAGGTTTTTCTTTGACATTAATTATATGCTTTTCGTCAAAGGTCTCTCTATTTTTGTATATTGTTGCTTTTCGAACAAGTTTGCGGATCCAATAATAGAGATCGATAAACAAATCGTCGAATCCAAACATCACTAACAACACCATCACTGCTGTAGCAATATATCGTAACCCATATAGATAATGGGAAATAAAATCAGTTAAAAACATTTGTACTACTTTTAAGACTCTTTATTATTTTTTTATGATGCACCTAAACATCATCCCCATTCCTGCTATGAATAGCAAAAGTGTAGATGCTTCGGGCACATCTCTAACAAGCAACATAGATGTATTTAAAGGGAAGAAGTGTAGCTCTTGAGGGTAAACATAATCGCCGTTTTCATCAATTCTATTGTCATAAAAGCGCGCAAGGGGGTCAGCTACGGTAAATTTTGGAAATTCTGCCTCCACATTTAAGTAACCTTCACTGCAGTTTTCACCTACAAGATTATTGTCAAAGATAGCACATTCTGCCGCTTCTTCACTTTCAGGGAAAGCATCAGCAAACATAGCAAACCAAACTGACTCATATTTAAGTTCTTCATTTAGCGTGCCAAATTGCCAATAAGTATAGCCTCTATCACCTAACTCGGAAGTACCACCGGCATAACCATTTTGTTCGTTTGGACCAGAATAAGCAGGCCCCAATCCGTTTAATTCAAAAAACAAATTAGAACCAATTTGTTGTTCATGTGACCAACCAACATTATCGGGATCTGTATCAAACCATTGATTGTATTTACTAAATTCTAAAACCGTTGCAAAACGCCAGCCTTGTTCATTTGCATTAACAAAATTTATCATGTCTTGAATATCTTTTTGTACAGCAACCAATGACTGTGCAAGCGACAAATTCTCAGTCGGCTGTTCAGGATTATCACCTAAAGTGTCAGACCAGCTTAATCTAAGTATATCTAATGACAGGTCTAAATTTGTCCAATAATTTTTATTAGAGTCGCTTATATATGAGTTAGTGCTAATAACAACAGCATGTGAAGAAAAAGCAAAGGCAGTTAAAAAGAGTAATGTCGCTAGTATAATTTTATTTTTCATAGCATCCCCGTTTCGCAATGAAACTACATCGATCAGCAATTTATTAAGTATAATTGAACATACACAACCGATAATTGTTCATTTTTATAAATAATTTGTACGTGATCAGTTCAGAGGCAAGTTCAATTATTTTTTAATTTTAGTTGATTGAACCTCACAAACTGTAAACATTTGTAATTTGATATTTTATCACAATTTAAATAGAAAGCTGTTGATATATTTCAAGGGTTTTCAATAGGGTTGAATATCATAATAATCCTATTTCGGTAAAACCATTTGCCATTTCAATAAGTATTTATTTATATAAGTTAATGTATCATCAATAATAAATTCAACAGAGAAACGCTAATTATGAAAGCAAGAAACTACTTCTTACTTATGTTTATATCTATATTAATAAGTGCCTGTGCAACAAGTCCAAATGTGTACACTGATTTCGATCCCGAACAGGATTTTTCAAAGTATTCTTCTTTTAGTTGGACATCATCAGACCCAGTAATAATTAACAGTGAAACTCCTGTCAGCCCGCTAGTAGTGGATAGGTTAAAACGTTCTGTAAAAAGCAGTATGGAACAAAAGGGCTATATGTATATAGAAGACAGAGAGAATGCTGACATTGCAATAACGCTCACCGTTGGGGCACGCGATAAAATAGAAGTGCGCCAAGAGCCTAGCATCATGTTTAATACAAATTGGAGATGGGGTAATCGGTATTGGGTCGGTTTAAATGCACCTATTACATCTGATAGAACAATTCAATATGAAGAAGGCACACTAGCGATTGATGTTTTTGATGTAAAAAGAGAGGCGCCAGTATGGCACGGCGTATCTGAAAAGCGATTAAGAGGGGAAGAACGAGCAGGCGAAGCAACCTTTATACAACAAGCGGTAGAAACAACGCTATTATCGTTTCCAACCAAAGGTAATAATTTAATAGTTGAGTCAAAAAACAAGTAACAAATACTATTTGTTTATAAAGCAGTTAAAGTCTATTAGCGTGATTACCAAGTTAAAGTACAATAGCGTGATTACCAAATTAAAGTGCATTAGCGTAATTACCAAGTTAAAGTGTAATAGCGTAGACATTACCTTGTAATTTTTACCAATAAGGTTCGACATATTCTGCCCTTCAGCTTATTTGCCTAAATTCAAGACGAAGAATTTATGAGAATTTTAAAGAAATTCAACTTTGGTACTCGATTTTCGTGACAGGCAAGTTGCATCCATAATTCCAGTCATACCTTTTACTAGATATAGAAAACACTCTAGGTCATTCCCACAACAGTGGGAATCTCCAAAAAACACAAGAAATATTTTAACAACAATAGTGTTGATGTTATTGAAAATAATGAGCTTTTTCTTGTTTACTATGCTGTTTAGGGGGTTCCCACTTTCGTGGCAATGACCTAAGGTGTTTGAAGGTTAGAGGTAAAAATCCGTTGTTTAGGGGGTTCCTGCTTTCGCAGGAATGACCAAGGATGTTTGAAATTTAAAGGTAAAAATCCTTATGCTTTTGCCCCATAAGGGCCCGTGAAGATGTCAATTATTATGGAGAAAATACTTAAAAAAGCGTTATCGATTAACTAGCCTATTGCCACTCAAACGCTTGAAAAGGCTTATCTAATGGTGTTTCAGCTAAATGATTCACATAGTTACTCATCACTTTCTGCGATAAAATTAGCACAATATCCAGTATATGTTGGTTAGTATAAGCAGCTTCAAAGAACGCTTGCTGTTGTTGTGGTGACAAGTGTCCACGCTCGGCAAGTATTTCTAAAGTTGTTGATCTAAGGACATTTAATTTATCATTTTCAAACGCAGTTTCATTACGCACTGCATCTATTACTTTATCGTCTACATTCATCGATTTAGCAATGCCAGTATGAGCCGGAACGCAATAATGACAAGCATGCTCTACATTTATGCTTTGCCAAACAACTGTTAGCTCTTCTGCATCAAAAGCAGTTTTTTGCGCTAATCCGTGTAATAATTGATACCCTTCAAGCAGTTGTGGTGACTCAGCCATTACCCCGTGTAAATTAGGGATCATACCAAATGATTTTTGAGACCCTTCAAGTAATGGCTTTGATTGTTCTGGTGCAGTTTCGATGTTATGAATTGTGTAATCTGTCATGTCTATATCCTATTAATATTCAAACTTTAAAAGTACTGAATAAGACATGCAGATTTCACTTTTCATTTCATTAATTTACTCATGTTCTCATTATAAAATTTTATAAGTTATAAGTATTGTGGTAAGCGCACGTTGCAAAGACAACGTTAATGCTGCCACTCCTTGTCTAACACCATAGCCAAATTATTTTCAACCTTCACTTCTTTACGGAACTCTTTTCCAGCCGCATCGACTGAATAAAACTCATAAACAGTGAGATCAATTGCCTGTTGAACCAATTTTTGGTTCATCAATTTTTCTCATTGCATGATCTGGACGTGGCTCGGTGCTCTCTCCAACAACTAAACGAGAAAAAGTAACGCTAACATAGTCGCCGTTTGCTTTATCTGTTTCCCAATCACCGGTACCTGGACATGCTGCATACCAAAAACCAGGATCATCTTTGGTGCTACACTGATTATAAGCACCTGCTTTAAAGTAATTCCAATCTAGGGTGTAACCATATGGGTGGTCGTGTTTATCAAGCTTACCATTTGCGTCTACTGCGTTTGCTAAGTTAATTTTATACTCAACCGTTTCATGACCTACAGCTGAAAAGGTCAAATACATCACATCTTCATGTACATTAACAACATAATCTAACGACTCGCCTAACGCAATGCCTTGCTCGCCTGGGTCACTGCTATCAGTCCATACATTACCCCAAACCGGATAAGCAATATCCATTCTATTAGGATCGTCTTTTGGTAAATTACGCTCGTAAGTCCAAAAAACCGAGCCTTTCTCATGTTGAGGCCATTTTTTGTAATAAATTTTTAGCGGCTCATTTCCCCAACCAAAGCCTTGGACTTTTTTATCCCATTTAGTTGCGTGAATTTGGCCAATTACAACAGAGTACGCAGGGGCTTTTTCAGCATATTTTGCGCGTTTTGCTACATGATTTACTTTTAACGTGGCTTCCATTTTACCGCCAACACGCGCAAAACGATTTGCAACAGGGTTGCTTGCCACTGTAAAACTATTTTTAGGTGATTGGGTTTTTATACGTGAGCTCGTGCCTTTTAGCATATGTCGCAATTCACTTCGCGTATTGGTAGAGTTTGCGGTCGTTAATGCTTTATTTGGTGACGTAAACACCATACCACCGTTTTCATCTAAGTAGAAAAAATCAGGGTGCGAGAAATCTTGAATCTTCCTTACCGAAATAATGTCTGGTTTTTTATCATTGTTACTATCTACAGGGAGCGTGATATTCCATTCACTTAGGTCAAATTTATCGCCTGGGGCGCCATGGTCATGAGCCTGTGAGCCCAAAGAAATTGACAACATTCCTACCAATAAACATTTTTGGTAAACATCAACTCTATTCCAACGTTTAACTAGATTCATAAAAGGCCTTGTCCTAACTATTAACATTTATATTACAATACGACTACTTTATATGTTATTTGTTCACTTGCCAATTAATAATTTTAAACTTACCAATTTATCAAATAAAAAAACCAACATACTGAAATTTAACTTACCAATATATTAATTATTACGTTTGACTAGCACTTTGGAATGAAGGTATAAACGATTTTCCTTTAAAACCATTTCAGTCATTACAATAACATCACGAGTGCTATAATATTGTAATGAGATAATCTGAAAATGAATTTTGAAATGCACAAACAAAAGGAAAGCTTGAATATATATCGTAAAAACCAAAGTAACAGTGGTTTAATTAAATACCGCAATATTAAATGTGTATTAAAGACTAATTAACATGACAATAGATTATCAACAGCTTGAACATAAACATTTTGATGGAGTGTTAGCACTAGGAAATGATGTCCATGGCGACAACTACCTAGATGAAGAGTCGTTGTTGAAGATATACGAAAATAGTTGGCAACAAAATATCAATGCTAGTTGGGTGGCAATAAATGAACACAATGGATTAATTGGTTTTCGTTTAACATTAGCCCCTTCTAAATGGGAAGTTGATAAGTGGTGCTCTGAATCTTTGTGGCCGTTTCCGAAAAGTGAGACATGTTACTTTAAATGCAATACGGTTGCCGAATCGGCAAGAGGAAAAGGCGTAGGGTCAACCCTTTTGAAAAAATCGATAGCTACTGTAAAACTACAAGGTGCTAAAGCTGGCTTGGCTCATATATGGCTAGCTAGCCCAGGAAATTCTGCATTTAAATATTTTAGTGCAAACGGCGGTAAATTAATAAAAGAACATCCCAATAAATGGCAACATCATAGTATTGAAGATGCCTACCT
>DDIL01000032.1 GCA_002338515.1 Glaciecola sp. UBA1851
GCTTCTTTTATTGACTCTGCACTTTGCGATACCGACTCTTTACCTGAGTTTATTGAACTTACCGCATTCAGTGCGCGTTCTTGAAGGGTGGCAATAATACCTTTTATCTCTTCTGTGGATTGTTGTGTACGCGACGCTAATGTTCGTACTTCATCGGCAACAACCGCGAACCCTCTGCCTTGCTCGCCCGCGCGGGCTGCCTCAATAGCCGCATTAAGTGCAAGTAAGTTAGTTTGATCGGCAATACTATTAATCACGTCTACAACTGTTCCAACGTTTTTAGTGTCTTCATCAAGTTGAGCAATCACATCTGCGGTTGATTCTATTTGTTGTGAAGACAAAGATACACCTTCTAACATGCCCTGCATGACCAATAAGCTCTGTTTGGCTGATTGTGAAGCTCTTTCTGCAGAGTCACTACCTGCTTGAATACTCTGAGTCATTTGGTTTGCCGAATGCGCCATTTGAGTGGTTGTGTCATTTATATTGATTGTTTGATTCAGTTGTTCATCAGCTTTTTGGTTTAATGAATTTGCGCTTTGAAACACACGCTGCGTTACCGTATTTAATTCGCTTTGATTGCTGTTTAGATTATTCACCACGCTAGACAATTTAATGCGTACCTTTTCAATTGCTTTGGCCATTTGTGATATTTCATCTTCACCCTCAATAATAACTGAGTGTTCAAATTTGCCACGGCTAACCGCTTTTAGCTGATTAATAAGTTTAGATAATGGGCGGGTAACCTTGGTATGTATAATGTAACTGCTGAAATATAAACTCACAGCTAATGCTACAAAAACAACAATATAAGAAATGATCGTATTTTGTTCAGTAGAGCCTTTCAAGGCTGCACTTTGTGTTTCAATATGCTGCTGCGCCATTGTCACACTTTCTTGTAATAGCTTGCTTGGCTCTCTATCAATACCTCTTACTATTCTATCGGCTATTTTATGGTCAAAAGCACTGTTTATGTATGCGTCATAGCCTTCTTGATATTTACCTACAATAGAAGCATGCTCTACTTTAAATGCATTCAGTTTAAATAAAGCATTAGACGGCAAGCTACTATTTGAGAGTGTTTCAGCTTTTTCCTGAATTGTATTTTGCTTAGCAAGAAACCGCTCCCAATATTTGTTTAGATCTTTTGGATTATGCCCTCGCAGTAGTACATTTTTCCACTCTTGCACTTGCGTTTTAAAAAGCTGATTTAACTCGCTGACTTTTTGTACATCTTGCGAACTAGTGCTAACCAACTGCTCATATTTTTGGATTTTATTGCTAAAATTTAAAGAAGATAAGACTGCAACCAAACTTAATGTAACCATGCCTATAGTGACTATTGCCAATAAGCGAGTTTTCACTCTGTTAAACGAAACCATTTATGAATCCAAGAAATTAAACGCGTGTTTTTCGTTTTATCGACACCCAAAGCTAAAAAATAAGTACTAATATTGGGTAAGTTGTAATTGTCATAAAACTGCAAAAAAAGTGTCACTTTAAATTAACTAAATCATCACGTTAGGGTAAACGATCTGCATTATTCTTTCGTCTAATTTTGGTGATATTCTATCAGTTAAAGGGCAACTCAAATGTTAGATACTCAACAGTTTATTGATAACCATTACCCTGCTTTATCCAATCATAAACTTATACATGGCTCAGCTATTAGAATCGTAAAACGGTTATTGAATGAGAAAGAATTGAATGCGTTTTCTGAAAAGTACCCTCACTTAACTGGCTTTGAGTTTGTTGAACAAGTGCTATCACATTTTAGTTTTGGTTATCGAACTAATCATTTTCAGCTTGAAAATATACCAGATACGGGAAAGTTGGTGATTATTGCTAATCATCCGATTGGTACGCTAGATGGCCTAGCTTTAATTGATTGTGTTAAACAGGTTAGAAGTGATATTAAAGTGGTGGCTAATACAATGCTTATGGCAGTAGACGCATTACATGAGTTGTTATTACCAGTTAATAACATGAAAGGTAATACCGCAAAACAGCAGCTTAAAGCCATTCATCATCATTTACACAATGCGGGTGTGGTGATCATGTTTCCTTCTGGGGAAGTGTCTCGCTTGCGCCCTCAAGGCGTAAGAGATACCAAATGGCAAAGTGGTTTTCTACGCATTGCTAAATCGAATAAATGCCCAATTCTACCCATTCATATTAACGCTAAAAATTCTCCCATGTTTTATGGTATGTCAATGCTGAATAAATCGTTAGCCACCACATTGTTAGTAAAAGAGATGTTTCATCAAAAGAATAAAATTATTGATTTTAGCATTGGAGAAGTTATTCCGTTTGAGTCTTATAGTACTTTGCCTTTTTCATTTACCGAACAAGTTAAACTGTTTAAAAAGCACCTTTACCGATTAGCTAAAGGTAAAAAGCCGATTTTTCAAACACAAAAAGCGATTGCGTTATCCGAAGATAGACGGTCAATATACAAAGACTTACAGAAATATGCAGAAAGGTTAGGAGAGACCTCAGATGGTAAAATTATTTACCTTTATCGTTACCAAAATAATTCAGCTATTTTGCGTGAATTGGGGCGTTTAAGAGAGCTCACATTCAGAGCAGTAGGTGAGGGCACGCATCAGCGAAGAGATATTGATAAATACGATAAAGATTATTTTCATCTAATATTGTGGGACAACCAAGATTTAGAAATTGCCGGCGCTTATAGGTTTGCTGAAGTAGCTAAATTGCATAATGAAGGTAAACAAATTTACTCGCAATCTTTATTCGATTATACGCCCAATATGCAACCTTTTTTCGAAAGGGGATTAGAGCTTGGGCGAAGTTTTGTACAACAAAAATATTGGGGTAAACGCAGCTTAGATTATTTATGGCAAGGAATAGGGGCGTTTTTAAATAAACATCAAGAATATCAGTTTCTATTTGGTCCAGTCACCATTAGCGGCCAGTTTCCTGTATTAGCGACCGACTTAATTGTTGATTTTTTTAGTCACTATTTTCCAACCTTACAGCCTCTCGCCAAACCTAAAATACCGTATAAAGTGTGTGATACTCATAAGCAAGATTATACCAACATGTCATATTCAGAAGGGCTTAAACACTTAAAAATACAGCTAGCAAATATGGATGTTGTATTGCCTACACTTTTCAAACAGTATGCAGAATTATGCGAGCCGGGTGGTGTTACATTTGCAGGGTTTAATTTAGATCCTAACTTTCAAAATTGTATTGATGGTTTAGTGATGGTTGAAGTAGCGAAAATTAAGGAAAAGAAACGTAAACGCTATATTAACAACTAACCTGACTTAACGTTACTTAATGAATTCATAACATTAATAATGTATTCACTCTTCTAAAAAGCGTGAATTTGAACAACGCTATATCTATAGAATTCTGAATTGCTGCACGCTTATCTATAGTTTGCCATTGGTTTAGCGGTAATTTAATGTTGAGCAAACAAAACGATTTAATTCACTTCTGCGTATACTTCCTATTGCTCTTTTTTATACTAGCTAATTTGCTTGATTATAAATGCTAAGAACTAATGAGCATGATTAACAAAAATAAAAATAAAAATAAAAATAAAAATAAAAATAAGGAAAAATCATGTGCGGTATTTTTGCGGCAATGTCGCGAGCATCAATTTCTGATAAGCAGATACAATCTGCGCTCAATTCTCTGCATCACCGAGGACCTGATGGTGCAGATTATTGGCAATCAAGCAATGGCCGGTGGCTGCTAGGTCATACAAGGTTATCTATAATTGGGCTGGAAAATGGCGACCAACCAATGGTGAGCCCAGACAATGCTGTGCGTTTAATCGTAAATGGCGAATTTTATGGCTACCAGCAAATACGACAGCGATTAGTCCAATCAGGTTATCAATTCAAAACCAATTCCGACAGTGAAATAGCCCTGCATCTTTACCACGAGAAAGGGATGCAAGCACTGAGTGAATTGCGGGGTGAGTTTGCTGCTATTTTATGCGATGAACGTGAGCAAACCATGATTGCTATTCGTGATCGATTTGGTGTTAAGCCCCTTTATTATTCGCAAATAGCCGGGAATGTATATTTTGCTTCAGAAATAAAAACCTTGTTAGCTTTAGGTGTGCCTGCCAAATGGAACATAGAAGGAGCTACAGATGGTGCGGGAAGAAACCATGAATTAACGGAATTCTCAGGCGTATTCTCCGTTCCACAAGGTTGTTATGCCATTGCTAAAAACGGTCAGGTTCGTATTTATGAATACTGGGATTGGGCGATACCTACGGCCAACGAAATGGCAAATGATCAACGCACCGAGCAAGAGATTATTGATGAGTTCAGAGCCGCATTGGAAGATTCAGTCAAAACGCGCTTGATTGCCGATGTAGAAGTGGCCTCGTATTTAAGCGGCGGTATTGATTCTTGTGCGGTATTAGGACTTGCGCAACAGCACTCAAGTAAACCAATACGCGCGTTTACACTTACCTTTGAAAACCCGCTATTTGATGAAGCGGCAATTGCTGAAAAAACAGCAGAGCACGTAGGTGCGTCCTATCACCCTATTCCTATTACTGGGCGAGAAATTGCAGACGCATATAGCGATGCTATTTGGCACAGTGAAACGCAAATGTTTAATGGACATGGTGTGGCTAAATATTTGCTCAGCCAAGCGGTGCACAAAGCGGGTATAAAAGTGGTATTTACTGGGGAAGGGGCTGATGAAATGCTGGGTGGATATCCCTATTTTCGAGCCGACGCAGTAAATAATAATCCAGCTTTAAATCAGCAACAAAAAGCCATGATGATGGATGAGATGTTTGGAACGAATGAAGCTACACGCGCCCTTATTATGCCTAAAGAAGTAGAGGGCCTGGAAACTGAGGCAATTAAACGACGTTTAGGTTGGATGCCGGCTACGTTAAATGTTGGACTGGCCATGCGAAAAGGGGTATCTAACTTCTGGAAGCAAGAAGTAGTTAACCAAATGAGTGCGCATTACCCCATACTTAACAACCTAGACAGGCTAGCAGTTGATCAGCGTTTAATAGATAGAGATAGATTAAATCAGGCGTTATATATTAATTCGAAAACGCTCCTTCCTAATTTCATATTGAATTACTTAGGCGACAGAATGGAAATGTCGCATTCAATTGAAGGACGAGTCCCCTTTCTTGATCATCATGTTGCAGAAGTATCTGCCCGTGTTCCGGTAGATATGAAAGTAAAAGGCATGACGGAAAAATATGTACTCAGAGAAGCCACAAAAGACGTGTTGTTACCCGAAGTGTATAATCGACAAAAACACCCGTTTACCACGCCGCCGTCCAAAAATAAAAACGATCCAATGTTGGCGTTTTATCATGATACATTTTCATCACAAGCAGCAAAAGAACAACCCATCTACGATATGCAAAAAGCCAATTATGCGCTTAGTCAGTTGTTTAACTGTGCTGACGACAAGCGCATTGCAATAGAGGCTGGCTTACAAAGAATTGCTAGTGCGATTATTATGCATGATAAATTTAAGATGAGTTAATTGAAATCTAACAATAAAGATTGATATTAGTCGACGTTGTTAAATTCAATATCTATTCTAGTAATAGTGTATTGATATCTTCTACAAGGTACTTAATCGAATTTTTGTTTAATCCGTTATATACGCCACGAATATGTCTGTTCTTATCAATTAATACTAGATTTTCGGTGTGTAAAAAATCTTCATTTTCCATGTATTGCCCCATATCTTCATTGGCAAAATAGTCATCTTTGGCAAGCGCGTAAATCTCGCTACGGTTTCCGGTTACTAGATGCCACTTATTGTCAATGATGTCATATTTTGCGGCATAATCTTGAAGTGCTTCAACCGTGTCTATCTCAGGTTGAATAGAATACGAAATAATGCCTACTTGATTATTATCAACAAAATGCTCCTGCACCTTGAAAATATTCGAGCGCATTGTGGGGCAAATACCTGGACAAGTAGTAAAGAAAAAATGCGCAACATACACTTTGTCATTAAAGGTTTCATTGGTCACCGAATCGCCCAACTGATTAACTAATGAAAAATCTGAAATTTGATGAAAGTTAGTTGTTTCTTCGGTATTAGGCTCTAGCCAATAGGGCGTAAATTCGGCACTGTTATAAAATGGTAAGGTGGTCACTACTTTAGTATCTGCATAAACGGGTAGTGATACAACAAACACGAATAACAAAAGTGTGATGTGGTTTTTGCTAAAAAGTAAGTATTTCATCTTCTAATCCAAAACATAGATTCGCTTTTTTTAATCCATAAATACGACCATTTATATTTTCATAATTAGCGTATAGTTTTCCGTTTTTTCGCCAAGCTTGTTGCAACCCCGTTTCCAAACCATTGACATAGTTCAATTGCTTATATTTTTCACCTGTCACATACCACTGTCTGGCTATACCCTGTGTTTTACCTTGCTCATATAAGACAATAAAGCGAATGTTTCCATTTTCCCATAAACTAATGGTTGGGCCATGCAGTTTACCCTTGTCATAATATGCGACAAATGCCAAGGTTCCATTATCAAAATACTGCAAACTTTGCCCATGCTTTATTCCATCCACATAATTAATTTTATGTTTCAAATGGGTTCCTTGCTGATTATTGCTGGCGCGATAATACTCTATAGTTTGCCCTGTGAATTTCTTGTCTGAATAAAGTTTATATCCGGTTTTTTTATCTGTTTGTATATCTGCAACTGAGACCGCAAGAGGCGTTGTTTGATGTAATAAATTTAATCGCTCAAATTTGGCAAATACAAAAAGAGCAATCACACAAAATATGACAATGTATCCAGTTATTAACCATTTATTGAATGGCATTTGGGCTGCCTTGATATTCACCTGGAAATAAAATGTAGTAGGCATTTAAGTAAAGTTCATTTTGAATATGATAGTGATACTCAGGGTCAGAATGATGTTGAGTAATGCTAGTATGACCACCCGATTCATCTAAATCATTGGGGTAAGTGCCCGTTGAATTACACTTTCTACCGAACAAAAAGAAACCGTCGGAAATAATACCAACAAGATTATCATCATCATCGGTTATTGAAATTGGCTCTAAATGATAATGATAGCTTTGAGGGCCGGTATGTGCACCGTTAAAGTCTAGTCCACCAATTGCATCGGCAAGTGCGCGCCCTTCACCTTCTTGATCGTTATAAATAGGTGCCCCACTAACGGCAATACCAATAGGCCCTAGGCCCGTTTCTGATGATGATGCTGCAAGAGTAGGTGACCCAGGAACAGTTAACGTGTATGTTCCAACAAAGTTGTCTATAAAGCCCGGTACTAATCTATCAGATGTTGTTGCTGTGGGATTAACGTACAACGGATGGTCGGAGGACCAATAAGGTGAGACATGGTCTGGAAGGCCTGTCGATTCAATAATAACATCTGAACCACTAATAACGGTGGTAACACTATCCGGATTGAACATTAAGAAGCCGTCGGGAAGCATACTAAGAGCCGGTGGTTCCGAAGTAGTTGGTGATTCGTCAACTACGTCTGCTGACATGTTGTCTCCGCCGCAACCCGATAATATGATTGAAGACAATAACGTCGCGCTAATCAGTCTATTGAAATAGCAGGTGTTCATTACTTGATTGAGTGAAATAGGCATGGAATGTCCCCTTAAAAATATGAGCATCATGACTATCAATCAACCCCTATTTTCACCTTACAAGTAAAATGTGCAAAAAATTTGCAGAAAAGGTCCAATAATAAATGAGATTAGTTGCAATCGAGGTTAGGCATAATAGCTATTGAAGGTTTCTGCCCAACGCCGGTAGATGGTTCGTAAATGATGTAACACTCAGACCCATTGATATGACTAGAATTGACATACTGGCCTATTCTGCCACCAATAGAAGCGGTAGTTAAACGGAAATCGGTATCACCAAATGTTGTAGACCATGTCCAATCAGTGGCTAAAGATTCATCAAGCACTTTTGATAAGCCATTACTTCTACTAGCACTCACATATCCATAATTTAGGTTCACGTCACTTACACCATCACCATCTAGGTCAATGTCGGTATCAGCTTCATTTTGTAACCCTTGTATCAAGGCTTTTGCATAAACCAACTGATTCGCAGATTCCATTGCGCTTGCCATAGACTGCATGGTTGCAGCGTTTGCATCGGATGTGATGTCAATAAATCTTGGTGCGGCTATTACAGATAAAATGCCCAAAATTACAATAACAATAATTAGCTCTATTAGCGTAAAACCTTTTGATTTGTGCTGTAGATTATTCATGCTTTTTTAGGCCGTTGTATTAGGTAATTTTGGATGATACTTATAACCATAGGAATGAAGGTACTAACGAATATACGTTGGTATTTTTAAATTTAGATTATGTGTCAGGCAAAAAGAACTTAGATAGAAATTCATGTAATATTGATTCGTTGTTTTTATTAACTAATATATTTGATGTCTAATTTCACTTTTACCACAAGCGCTTTTAACGATTTGAGTGCGTCAACACTGTATTCAATACTACGTCTTCGCAGCGAAGTATTTGTGCTTGAACAAACCTGCCTTTATCAAGATATGGATAATAAAGATACTCAGCAAGACTGTGAACATGTTTTGATGTTAAAAGATGACAAACTCTGCGGTTATGCTCGAATTTTAGCGCCAAACATAAGCTATTCTGGTAGTAGTATAGGAAGAGTGTTAATTGCCTCAAAATTTAGAGGCCAAGGGTTAGCTAAGATGCTAATGGCGTTTTGTATTAAACGCACATTTGAGCGCTACCCAACACAGCCTATTCAAATTGGCGCGCAATGTTATTTGCAAAAATTTTATGAAAGCCTTGGTTTTGTGGCTATATCTGAACCCTATGATGAAGACGGTATTATGCATCTTGACATGGAGTTAGTTCACCAATAAAACGCAATCTATAAACAAAGATGCGGGGAACAAAAAAGTAAGTGCGACTAAAAAGCTTAAGCTATCAAAAAATATGATTCCATATCTAAGCGCAATTAAAGTGTCAGCTTATTTTACACATTTGAAGTGGTTACTTTTTAAAATAAAATAAGTCATTGAATTTACAGGCTTTAATTATTTGGCTTAATATATGCTTAAAAATTTTACCGATCTGTTAAATTATTTTTTGCATTATTAACGTGAGGTAATAACTTAAGTTGTAATGATAAAAAGGAAAAAACATGAACAAATTTAAACTAGCTGCCGCATCAATTTTATTTTTAATCGCAGGTAGTGTTAACGCTGCCGCAATATTTGTAGGTACATTTGAAACTGACGATGGAATCAATTGGACGGATAATCCAGCCGTATATTCAGCTGTAGAAGCTGCCGCACTAATTTTCGGCGGAACTGCTGACGATTATAGAATATCTACAGATAGCTCGATGGATGAAGGTTCTATTACAGATACTGGTTGGTATTCTACTGTAGGTATTAGTGGTGGCCAAGAGTTAGCGTCTAATTTTAGTTTAGATTTAGGCGGGCTAGGCTATGCAGCTGATGGTTGGGTAGAAGGCGACGATATTTCAGCATATGTTGATGACAATGCAATAGGTAGTGACTTTACAATGTATGTTTGGCAAGTACAGAGCGTATCCTCGCCTGCTACTGTATCTATGTTTGTAATGGGCTTTTTATTGATCGCTACAAGACGATACATTAAACGCTAGGAAAATAAACACAGTTCAATCGTAAAGTAGATAATGTTGAGTTATCTGCTTTACAATTAATCTGATTTTTATAAAGGATATATTTTCCCCCAATCATTTATCTTCAAAACCAATTCTTTACTAGCAACACTCATACTAAACTGCAAACCTAAGTGATATTAGAAGCGCTGTATCTCTTACTAAATGGAAAAATATTGTCAGCCCACTTTCTCAGTTAGTTTTTAACCATCAATAATAAGCTTCTTAAATTCGTCTGTTGTTTTATAATGACTCGATATAAATTATGCTACATTTAGAGCGGGTCAATAATTGAAATGATGCTCTATTTCATTGCAATGAAGTAATATAACGTTCAATTAAAAATAAGTAGTATAAATTTTCAAATTTAGATTATTTTTCACATCGCTTAAATAGCAAATCTCATAGGTTAATAAATGCGTTTAATAAAGTTTTTTATAATAATTGTTCTTTTTTCGAAAGTAAGTTTGGCAAACACCGATTCTAGTTTTCCTTCGAAAAATATTATGAAGCATATTGAGGCGTTAGCTGGCGAAAGCGGTATTGGCCCAAGAATCGCTGGTTCAGAAGAAGAAATTCAGGCGGCCAACTTCGTGTATAAACAATTTGAGAGCGCAGGGTTAGCAGCCGAAGTTGAACCATTTAAAGCGGTATTTAGAGGCAAAAAAGTAGCAGAAGCGTCACAAAATATAACCGCAATTATACCGGGTCACTCTACCGATGTATTTATTATTGGCGCACATTATGACTCTGTACCAAAAGCAACCGGTAGCATGGGGGTAATAGATAATGCGGCAAGCATTGCTTTAATGATTGAATTGGCAAAACATATTCAAGCAACAAAAAAGCCTGCTGTAACAGTTAAATTTATCGCGTTTGGCGCAGAAGAGGTTGGGTTAATTGGCGCTAAAGAATATGTAAAGGCATTATCCAAAACTGACCATGCAAAGATTATTGGTATGCTTAATCTTGATTCTATTACTGGGGGCGACAACTTATATATTCATAGTGCACTTAGTAAAGGCTATGATTGTGAAGGTAATAAGGCAAGCTTTGCTGCCTCACCCATTTACAGAGATAGATTATTAGCACTTGCAGAGTCTATGAAGTTGTCGTTTGCTAAACATCCAGGCAACCCTTCATATCCAGCCGGTGAAACCGGAGGCTGGTCTGATCATGCTCCCTTTGCTTGCGCGGGCATTCCCATTGCTAATATAGAAGCGACAAACTTTTCGCTATTAGGCAGAAATGGTAGAGATGGATACTCTCAGACCGAAAATGCTAATTTATGGACGTGTTACGACCCAGTTAAAAAAGGCTACTGCGATAAAACTAAAGAAAAACAATGGGGAGAAATTTGGCATACCCAGTTTGACCGTTTAGACGTGTTAAACAAAGAATTTCCAAATAGACTCCTGACTCAATTAGAACAGTCATACGAGCTTTTAACTAAGTTTGTTAGTGACGAAAAGTTATTGCAAGGTGAAGTCTTATTAGGTGAAGAATGATTAAATTTTTATCTATTCTCATTGTTGTATTTGTTTTCGGTTTTGGCGGATTTTTTGTTAATGAAGCACGAAAGGAAATCTATTTTCTTTGTGGTAATTTTACCTCAGGTACGCCATTAAACTCTGTTTTTAAACAATTAAATACAATTAAATTTTCGCAATACAAAATATTAACTTTAGCGGGATTCAATAAACTTAAACCAGAATTAGCGATACAAATCGATACGCAAAACAAACAAGCGCAAGCTCTTAATCATTATTTGGTGTTATTCCAAAGCCCGCTAACGTTTGAACGCAATAATTGTCAAATTCAATTTACTAGCAAAACAAAGTTTGAAACAAACGAGAATGGCGAAATAGCTATAAGCAACATAGGTTTTCAAAAAAAATTGGACGATTTAGAGGTTTCGCGGTCTACCTATAAAGGTATGTTGTAATAAGCTTAACAACTATCTCCATAACTGTAATCGTTTGTTTGATGCACTATCCTATTCACAGCTATATAATTATCGGCTCATTTAATCGGTAATGTGACCATGTTTAATACATGTGTAGGTTAGACTTACATGCTAGTTAAATAAACACTAAGGGTAATTGTACTTGCTACACATAACGGGATTGTCTAAAACATACTACTCGGCCAAAGGGTTGGAGGTGGTTTTTGAAGATTACCAAAAGCAATTTAAAACCAATCGAGTCTGCCTAACCGGGAAAAATGGTTCAGGTAAATCAACTCTTCTACTTATGATTGCGGGTTTAGTTACCCACGATTCTGGCCAGTTTCTGTTTGCTGACTCAAATAACGCGCCAACATATTTATCAGATAAAGAGCGAGTTTCAAGTATTGCGTTAGCGTCGGACAGCCTTGTTTTTCCTTCATTTTTAACTGCTCATGAAATACTAAACGTGAATAATAAAATGTGGGCGAAAGCATGGCCTAATGATCTAATCGAGCAATTTGAGTTTATGCCACATCTTCAAAAAAATGTATCTTCTTTGTCTGCAGGGAATTTAAAAAAATTACAATTAATCTACGCCTTTATGCGACAACCAAGCATATTATTGTTAGATGAGCCAAATTTAGCGTTAGACAGCAGGTCGGTCAATGCATTATGGGATAATATCGAACAATTTAAAGGCATGGTTATTTGCGCTAGCAACGAGCCAGATTTATATGTGAAAAATGGGTTTGCAGTTGTGCCATTGAGGGATGTGAGTAATGCCATCTCTGCGTAATTTATGTCTAGATTTTGTGAGTGAATTGCTGAGTGTGTTTTGGTTAATATAGCATGAATATCTC